>DAOORH010000030.1:0-15549 GCA_035389145.1 Cellvibrio sp. | reverse complement strand
GGAAGAGAGGGGATAATGCGCGCTTTTCGCTCATTGCTTAAAGGATTTTTTGTGTCTGACTCCGCACCTCTTAAGGCCAAATCTCGCAGTTTATTGCGTTCCAGTTTACTCACCGGCTCAATGACCATGACCTCTCGCGTGTTAGGTTTGGTGCGCGATATTGTCTTGGCGAATGTGTTGGGAGCGGGCGGGGCAATGGATGCTTTTGCCGTTGCGCAAAAGATCCCCAATTTTTTTCGTAGGCTATTTGCTGAAGGTGCATTTTCTCAGGCGTTTATTCCGGTTTTATCGCAATACCGTGAGCTTGGTCGTGAGCAGGGTTCACTTGCGGTTGTTAAAGATTTGGTCGATAAAGTTGCGGGTGGTTTAGGTTTAGTCTTGTTGCTGGTAACCCTTGTTGGTGTGCTTGGTGCTTCTGGTGTCGCCTATATTTTTGGTAATGGCTATTACGATGATCCTGTTAAGTTTGCCCTGCTTACTGATTTAGTTCGTATTACCTTCCCGTATTTAATGTTGATTTCACTCACGGGCTTTGCCGGTGCGATTCTTAATAGTTATGACCGCTTTGCAATACCTGCCATAACGCCGGTTTTTCTTAATATTTTTATGATTGCAGCCGCTTTGTTTGGTGCTGCTTGGTTTGCAACGCCTGCACATGCCTTAGCCTGGAGTATTGTGGTGGCGGGGCTGTTTTCACTGCTATTTCAATTGCCTTTTCTGCGTCAAATTCATCTACTGCCATCGCCAAAAATTCAGTGGTCCCATCCGGGTGTTAAGCGTATTTTGGTGTTGATGGCGCCTGCGCTCTTCGGCGTTTCCGTGAGTCAAATAAACCTCTTGTTAGACACCATAATTGCGACGCAATTGGGCGATGCCAGCGTGAGTTGGTTATTTTATTCCGACCGCTTGGTGGAGTTGCCCTTGGGGGTTTTTGGCGTGGCGATTGCGACTGTGATTATGCCGAATTTGTCGCGTCAAAGCGTTGCGCAAACGGCTGAAAAATTTAGCCAAACGCTGGATTGGGCTATTCGTTTTGTGGTTTTGATCGCCTTACCCGCAACGGTTGCGTTGGTTGTGTTGGCTGAGCCTATTCTTTTCACTTTATTTCATCACGGCGAAATGAAGGTTAGCGATATTTTGATGTCTTCTTACAGTCTAAAAGGTTATGCCCTTGGCTTGTTCGCCTTTATGTTAATCAAGGTGTTGGTGCCGGGATATTTCGCTCGCCAAGATATGAAGTCTCCGGTTCGTACCGGCATTATTTCTATGCTTGCGAATATCGCCATGAAACCTATTGTCGTGCTTCCTATGTTTATCTTTTGGGGCTTGGGGCATGTAGGTTTGGCGTTAACCACGGCTATCGCAGCCTACGTGAATGCGTATTTGCTGTATCGCGGCCTGCGTCGCCAGAGCATTTACAACCCAGCCAGTAACTGGCCGAGTCTGTGGTTGCGGTACGGTTTTGCCAATGCGGTTATGGCTGCTGTGCTCTTGGGTTTTCTATACTTTTGGGCTGGTTGGCAAGATTGGGGTACTTTGGAGCGGATTCTACGATTATCGGTTGTTTGCGTGGCAGGCTTAATCGCCTATTTGGTTGCTTTGTTTGCCATAGGGGTGCGAATCAAAGACTTTAAAGCCGATTATTGATTAAGTTAAACGTTCGATTATAGGCTCATAGCGGGTCGCTCCTGTATACTTCCCGCCCTTTGAGGCGCCGCTTATTTGAACGGCAACTTTTTATAAAGGCAATCTAGGTATCAGCAACCCGTGCAGCTAGCGCAACGAGAATTTATCCGCGGATTACACAATCTTCGCCCCGAGCATAAAGGCTGCGTGGCGACTATTGGTTCCTTCGATGGTGTCCACTTAGGTCACCAAGCGATACTGCAACAGCTTATTCAGGTGGCTCACACCCAAGGCTTACCTGCTGTTGCGATTGTGTTTGAGCCCCAACCTCATGAATTTTTTGCGGGCGATAAAGCTCCAGCGCGTTTGATGCGGCTGCGTGAAAAATTGGAAGCGCTCTGGGAGGCGGGTATCGATAAAGTGCTGTGCTTAAATTTCAACCAAACTTTGCGCAGTCTCTCCGCCGAGCAATTTATTGAACGCGTGTTAGTGCAAGGTTTGGCGATAAAGCATTTAGTAGTGGGTGATGATTTTCGCTTCGGCTGTGATCGCAAAGGCGATTACAATTTGCTGCAAACCAAAGGCAAAGAATGCGGTTTTGCCGTAACAGATACCCATACGTTAGAAATGGATGGCGAACGGATTAGCAGCACACGCATTCGTCAGTTATTAGAAGCGGGCGATTTTGTCGCGGCTGAAAAATTACTGGGTAAACCTTATGGTGTTTATGGTCGTGTGGTTTACGGTAAACAACTCGGTCGCCAATTGGGTGTGCCTACCGCCAACGTGAATTTGCGCCGCTATCGCTCACCGCTACACGGCGTGTTTGCAGTGACTGCGATTTTTGCCGATGGCGCGCAAGTGCAAGGTGTTGCCAACATTGGCGTTCGCCCAACGGTAAACGGTCTTAAAAAGCCGCTGTTAGAAGTTCATTTGTTTAATTTTACGCGCACGATTTATGGCGACGTGATTGATGTTGTGTTTCACGATAAATTGCGTGACGAGAAAAAGTTTGCCTCGCTCGATGAATTAAAAGCGCAGTTGCAAACTGATATTGCGGATGCCAAAACCTTTTTTAAAATTTAAATTTCTTTTTGTTAACAAGTTGAAGCCATGACTGATTATAAAGCCACACTGAATCTGCCCAATACCGATTTTGCGATGAAAGCGAACCTCGCTCAGCGCGAGCCGGAGATGCTCAAACAATGGCAAGCGAATAATCTCTACCAAAAAATTCGCACTGCCCGTGCAGGTCGCGAGCAATTTATTTTGCACGATGGCCCACCTTACGCGAATGGTGATATTCACATTGGCCACGCAGTTAACAAAATTCTGAAAGATATTATCGTCAAGAGCAAAACGCTTAGCGGTTTTGATGCACCCTATGTTCCAGGCTGGGACTGCCACGGTTTGCCTATTGAACACAATGTTGAGAAAAAACTCGGCAAAGCTGGCGATAAAGTGGATGTAAAAACTTTCCGCCAAAAATGCCGCGAGTACGCCGCTAAACAAGTTGATGGCCAAAAAGCTGATTTCGTGCGCTTGGGTGTTTTAGGTGATTGGGATAAACCTTATCTCACCATGGATTTTAAATTCGAAGCCGACATTATTCGTTCGCTCGGTAAAATCGTCGATAACGGTCATCTCCACAAAGGTTTTAAACCTGTGTATTGGAGCGTGGTGGGTGGTTCTGCATTGGCTGAAGCCGAAGTTGAATACCAAGATAAAACGTCTTTTTCAATCGATGTGAAATTTACATTTGTAGATCAGGCGGCTGTTGCTAGCAAAGTTGAAGATTTGAGTGGCAATGGTCAAATCGCTTTGGTGATTTGGACAACAACTCCTTGGACTCTTCCTGCAAACCAAGCCGTTTCTGCCAATGCAGACGTGGATTATGTGTTGGTACAAGTTGGCGCTACGCGGTTATTAGTTGCTGAAGCTTTATATGCGAACTTTTCTAAACGTACTAGTGCGGAAAAATACGAAGTATCAAGCCAAGGTGATATTGGAATAAAGGCAGAAACTTACACTTATAATGTGCCAACGGAAGTCTTAAGTGAACCAGATGCATATGGTCTAGTAAATCAATTGATTGAAGAGAAGTCATCGTATGCAATTGTTGGTCGTGTAAAAGGTGCAGCACTTGAAAGCTTGTTGTTGCAGCATCCATTCTACGCTCGCCAAGTTCCTATTTTATTGGGTGATCATGTTACTACTGATGCCGGTACTGGTTTCGTTCACACAGCACCCGATCACGGTGCAGACGACTTTAATGTCGGCGTGAAATACGGAATTGGTACGCTCAATTACATCGACGACAATGGTTACTATCGTCCTAATGTAGAAATTTTCGCGGGCGATCACGTTTACAAAGTTGATGAAAAAGTTATCAACTTACTTATCGAAAAAGATGCGTTGCTTGCTCAAGGTAAAATTACTCACAGCTTCCCGCATTGCTGGAGAACTAAAACGCCGCTGATTTTCCGTGCGACGCCGCAATGGTTTGTGAGCATGAGCAAAAACAATTTGCGCGACCAAGTGGCTAAGGCGGTTGATGGCGTGCAATGGGTTCCGGATTGGGGCAAGGCGCGTATTGATGCAATGCTAGCAACATCGCCGGACTGGTGTATTTCTCGTCAACGTACCTGGGGTGTGCCTATTGCGTTATTTGTACACAAAGAAACCCAGGAGTTGCACCCAGAAACCGCAAAACTAATTGAAGCTGTTGCACAAAAAGTCGAACAAAGCGGAATGGATGCTTGGTTCGATTTGGATTCAAAAGAATTGCTTGGCGCAGATGCAGAAAACTACACCAAAGTCACTGACACTTTGGATGTATGGTTTGATTCAGGCGTAACGCATTATGCCGTATTAGAGCAGCGCGCTGGCTTGCGTTTCCCTGCAGATTTATATTTAGAAGGCTCAGATCAACATCGCGGCTGGTTCCAGTCATCGCTCAAAACCTCTATGGCGATGAACGGCGTTCCACCCTACAAAACTGTGTTGACTCACGGTTTCGTTGTGGATGCAAAAGGCCTGAAAATGTCGAAGTCCATCGGCAACGTAATCCCACCACAAAAAGTCATGAACGATTTGGGCGCAGATGTGTTGCGCTTGTGGGTTGCGGCAACCGATTTCAGCACCGAGATGAGCGTGTCCGATGAAATCTTAAAGCGCACCGCCGATTCTTATCGCCGTATTCGCAACACCGCGCGTTTTATTTTGTCGAACCTTACTGGATTTAATCCTGCGACTGATGCGGTTCCTTTGGAGAATATGCTGCAGTTGGATCGCTGGATTGTTGGTCGTACAGCTGCGTTGCAGAAAGAAATTATCGACGCTTACGATAGTTATCATCTGCATTTGATTTATCAAAAGTTGCACAATTTCTGCGTTGTAGAGTTGGGTGGTTTCTATCTCGATATTATTAAAGATCGCCAATACACCACCAAAGGTGATTCGCTTGCGCGTCGCTCGGCGCAAACGGCAATGCAGCATATTATTGAAGCTATGGTGCGTTGGATTGCGCCAATCCTGAGCTTCACTGCCGATGAAATGTGGCCGGTAATTGCCGGTGATCGCACGCAATCAGTCTTTGTCGCTGAGTGGTATCAATTACCGGAAGTGCCAGCGGATACTTTTAGCGATAGCTACTGGGAACTGATCGCTCAAGTCAAAGATGCCGTAAATAAAGTACTTGAAGCAAAACGCGGCACTGGCGAGGTAGGTGGATCATTGGGTGCAGAAGTGGTTCTGTATTGCGATGAGACTCTACAAACCGAATTGCAAAAGCTCGCTAATGAATTACGTTTTGTGTTGATCACCTCAACCGCAGAAGTTCGCGCCTTGAGCGAAGCACAAAACGCTGAGGCAACCGAAGTCACTGGTTTGTTCGTGGCGGTGAAAAAATCTGAGCACGCGAAGTGTGCGCGTTGCTGGCACCACCGTGCAGATGTTGGTGCAAATGCAGCTCACCCAGAAATTTGTTTGCGCTGCGTAGAAAACGTGGACGGTGCAGGCGAAGCGAGAAGTTTTGCGTAGTTAAATCTCTTTTAGAAAAAATCCCTCCCGGCCTCCCTTTGTCAAAGGGAGGAGTTTACTCCCCCTCCTTGAAAAAGAGGGGCTTGGGGGGATTTAGAATTTCAGCTCAGGTATATATTAAACATGAAAGATTTAATTGTAGGTGAGGGTACTCGCGTAACATTGCATTTCGCCTTGCGCTTGCCGGACGGCGAATTGATTGACTCTAACTTTGAGCGCGACCCCGCTACTTTTACAGTGGGCGATGGAAATTTGCTACAAGGTTTTGAGAAAGCTATTTTTGGTTTGCAAGAAGGTGATAGAAAAACGCTTGTGATCAAGCCTGAACATGGTTTTGGTCAACGCAACCCCAATAACGTGCAAGAAATTCCTCGCGGTCAATTTGATGCAGGCTTGGCGTTGGAAGAGGGCTTAGTTTTATCCTTTGCGGATGCACAGAAAACAGAATTGCCTGGTGTTGTTAAGCGCTTTAATGATGATGTCGTTACGGTAGATTTTAATCATCCACTAGCAGGTCGTGACATCGTATTTGAAGTTGCGATTCTTAAAATCGAACCGGCTCAGGTTCACTAAAGGCACCCCGCCCAGCCTCTCCCTTAAAAGGAGGGAGGGGCTAAACAATAGGTACACGCATGACAGAAATTAAACTCGCCAATCCTCGTGGATTTTGTGCTGGAGTTGATCGCGCGATTGATATTGTTAATCGCGCGCTTGATGTTTTTGGCGCACCTATTTACGTGCGTCACGAAGTGGTGCATAACAAATTTGTGGTGGACTCTTTGCGTGAGCGCGGCGCGATTTTTGTCGAAGAAGTCGATCAAGTTCCTGATGATGTAATTTTAATTTTCAGTGCGCACGGTGTGTCCCAAGCAGTTCGCAAAGAAGCTGAACATCGCGGCTTACAAATTTTTGATGCAACCTGTCCGCTCGTAACCAAAGTTCATATTGAAGTAACGCGCTACAGTCGTGAGGGCCGCGAATGTATTTTAATTGGTCATCAAGGTCACCCAGAAGTAGAAGGCACAATGGGGCAGTACAACAATGCCAAGGGTGGTGAAATTTATTTGGTGGAAGATGAGGCCGATGTCGAAGCTTTAGTCGTGAAAAATCCAGATGTGTTGGCCTACGTAACGCAAACTACCTTATCGATGGATGACACTGCAAAAGTTATCGATGCCCTGCGTAAAAAATTCCCCAAAATTCAAGGGCCGCGCAAAGACGATATCTGTTACGCAACCACCAATCGCCAAGATGCCGTGCGTCAGCTCGCGCTTGAGTGTGATTTGGTTTTAGTGGTGGGTTCGCCTAATTCATCCAATTCAAATCGTTTGCGTGAATTAGCAGAGCGCTGCGGCACAGAGTCTTATCTTATTGATGGGCCAGACGATATAAATCCTGATTGGATAAAATCAAAAACCTCGATCGGTATTACTGCAGGTGCGTCTGCCCCTGAAGTGCTAGTTAAGCAAGTTATCGAAAAGCTGCAAGCTTGTGGTGCAACCATGCCGCAAGAAATGGATGGCACACCAGAAACTATTAGTTTTTCTTTGCCAAAGGCTTTGCGTCAATAGTTGCTCAAAGTTTTTCGTCAATAATTGCCCAAAGCTGTTCGTCAAAAATAGTCAGCTGCATTCACATTGACTGCAGCTGATTTTTTTTAATGACAAATTAAACCGAATTACATTTTTCTTCGTTAATCTCTGCAACCCGAACTCTACCACCTCTCGCCAGAATCAATTCGTATCCCTTGCCTGTAGCTGCGGGGCAAATTGTGAATGTGCCTGCTTGAAAACCTCCGCCGCTAGTGCCGCTGGCGTTTCTGCTTTCCCCTGTTCCAATATACGAAACGTAGTTTTTGATAGGTCTATTGGCGACAATCCGAATGCCTTTTAGTTGCTCATATCGCCTTACTGTGGCCTCATCGTTATCACGTATGCCGTCATTATCCCCATCAATAAATATTTCCCATCCGCCTTCCCATTCGTTTTGCTTTCTAATGGTAGCGCGCTTATTGGCAAAAACTGCCTGTGATCTGGTTAGATTTATCGCCTCAAGCAAGCTATTAGTTGCTGCTTTGACTCTGGCATTTTGAATCTGAGTAGATACGCTTGGTAAGCCTATCGTCAGCAAGATTGACATAACAGAAAGGGTGATTATTAAATCGATAAGAGTAAAGCCATTGTTGCGCATAGTATTCCCTCCATGGAATATGTGTATATGTTGAGCCAAGTGCCAGCTATGGCCGCTCATTCATCCTTGATGACCGCGTATCAGGCGATAAGCGCGATCGAAAGTTACCTGTGTTAAGGTTTGGTCAATATAATCGCTAGATCGGGTTTCGTCTAGATATTGAACGATTTTTAATTAAGTGAGCGGATTCATGTCAAAGAATCAAAAAGCATTTACCTTGATTGAGTTGCTGATAACCATAACGGTACTCTTCATAGTTCTGACGATCGGTCTACCTAATTTAACCGGTCAAATCGCCAGTAATCGTTCCTCCGCACTATCTTCAGAAATGCTTGTTGCAGTGAATTTCGCGCGAGATGAAGCTATACATCGATCTGCCCGTATCTCTATTTGTCCCTCGATCGATGGAGCAAGTTGCGCTTCTGCAACGGATTGGAATAAAGGGTGGATAGTGTTTTTAGACACAGCTGCTTCTGATTCAGTTACCACTTATGTGGTAGGTACTGTGTTGAGATATTGGAATGATCTAAATAAAGATGCGGTAGTTACAGTGATGGCAGGTTCGACAGCAGTTGATTTTGTAAGATTTACCAGCTCTGGAGCCCTTGGATCGACTGTAGCAACGGGAAGGACAATCAATACTTATCTTGCCAAATGTAAAGGCTTGAATCAATCGGTAACCAATATAGGTATTGCAGGCATGATCCGTTCTTCAAAAATTGCTTGCCCTTTGTGAGTTCAGAATGATGAAACAAAAAAATCAGCAAACAGGTGCAACACTGATTGAAGTGATTATTACAGTTCTTTTGCTTTCGACCTGCCTATTATCTATGGGCATCATGCAAAAGCGCTCTTTGCAGTTTAATCAAAGTGCCTTTATGAGATCACAGGCAAATATTTATGTATACGATATTCTAGATCGCATTCGTCTTAACAAGGCGGATTTAGCGGGTTATAACGTGGCGTACGGTGCGGCAGTTGCAGGTTCAACGGTTGCAGCAACAGATATAGTTGCTTGGCGCGATAATATTAAGCGTTATCTCCCAGAGGGTGATGGTGCGATTGTATGCGACAGTGCAACAAGTAGTTGCCAAATTTCAATTCGTTGGTCAGAGGAACAGATGTTTGCAAAGGGGAACAGCAGTCTGACTGCCTGTGGCGTTGCTATATCTGAGTCTTGTACAGAACTAATTTACACCTCGGTTATGTGAGAAAAAGCATGAAAAAAAACCAATTGGGCTTATCTTTAATTGAGTTAATGATTTCAATTACGTTGGGCTTATTTTTATTGACCGGTGTGGTTCAAGTATTTTTATCAAGCAAAAGTGTTTATACATCTCAGCAAGCGATGTCTCGTGTCCAGGAGGCTGGGCGTCTTGCAATTGATTTTTTGGCAAAAGATATTCGTATGGCGGGATATATGGGGTGCAGTACACGTGCCGCTAATATGGTTATAGCAAATACATTAAACGACGCAACTGAGTTTCAATATGACTTTAGTGCCGCCATTCGGGGTTATACCGCGTCTAATGTGCCTGCTGGCGCCATTACCGCGACTGTTAGACCTAATACGGATGTTTTAGTGGTGCGCAGTGCCACTGGTTCGGGGGTTAAGATTGCAAGTGCAAATAGCGATGAATTTTTATTTGCAGAAAAAGTGGGCGATCTGGAAGTGGGGGTTTGCCCTGGTGGAGGAAACCGAGTTAGCGGGATTTGTGAACGTGAAATTTTAGCCGTAACGGACTGCGCAAAAGCAAGAATTTTTCAAGCAACTGCGTTCACAGTAGCCGGTGCTGTGGTTAATGTTGCGCATGCAAACACAGGTACGCCAGGGAATGCGACACCTACTTGGGGAGGAGCAGCTGCGCCAGAAAATGAAACATTTCAATCTGGAGCAGAAATATTATCTGCAACAACCAAAATTTATTTTATTGCGAATAATGCAACGACTAATCAGCCTGGGCTTTGGCAGAGCGTTAATGGAGTTGAAGCAGAGCTATTAGAAGGTGTTGAGGATTTAAATATTTTATATGGCGTTGATACGTCATCAGATATTTTTTCAGTGCCGAGTAAATATGTAGCTGCTGGTAGTGTTACTTCCGCAGAATGGCCAAAAGTTGTTTCTGTAAGAGTTGAGCTTTTGGTGGCTACTGCTGAAGATAGGGTGGTTGCTGAGCCCCAGAAATATAAATTTCAAAATGTTGACGTGACAGCAACTGATAAAAAACTAAGGCAAGTCTTTACAACAACAATAGGTATACGTAGTCGCGGTGTTTAATGTTTGTAAAGCTGTTTTAGGTCATTGAGGTGGGATATGCAAAATTTACAGGCCGAATTTAATCGGCAGAAGGGCGCTGTATTAATAGTCGGCTTAATTATGCTGTTACTACTTACCATTATAGGGTTAGCGTCTATACGAGGTTCAGAGTTGCAAGAGCGAATGGCAGGTAATACCAGAGACAAAAACCTTGCATTTCAGGCTGCTGAGGCCGGAGTAAGAGCTGGGGAAACCTTTTTAACTCAAGCCACTCTTCCTGCATTTAATGGGTCTGGGTTATATCAAGACTTAAATAGAGTTGACTCGGCAACTCCAATTCCAAGTCTTTGGACCGTATCGCAGTGGGCAGCTAATTCTGTTGTGTTGCCTGTTGATACATTGAAAGGTGTAATTGCTCCACCAAGATATACAATTGAAAAATTGGCTGTTTCAGCTGCAGCCGCTAACCCTGGTAGTGGTGCAGACATAGAAAGCTTAGACAAAATGGGAGGCGCGTCGGAGTACTATCGGGTAACCAGCCGAGGGCTTGGTGGTACTGAAAACGCTGAAGTTATTTTGCAATCAACTTACAACCGCTAGTGAACATATTCGCTGGAGTCATGGCTATGAATCTATTTAAAAATTTTTTGCTGATAGTTAAAAAAATGCTAGTGGGTACCATTGTATGGCTAGCTTCTTTAGCGGTTTTGCAAACTGCATACGCAGACCCAGCACAGAGCCCTTTGTTTTTATCTGCACCGGTTCGGCCAATTATGATGCTGAATATGTCTAAGGAGCACCAGCTTTATTTTAAGCTCTACGATGACTATTCCGATATTACAAATGCTGCAGGTGACGCATTAGATGGTACCGCAGATACTACCTACAACAATAATTATAACTATTATGGCTATTTTGATAGTGATAAGTGCTACGTGTATAGCTCTACAGACAAGCGTTTTGATCCTGTAGCTTTCCGTACCAATAAATTTTGTAATGCGGGCACAGCAACTAACCAATGGAGTGGTAATTTCTTAAACTGGTCTAGCATGACGCGCATGGATGCGATTCGTAAAATTCTCTACGGTGGCTTGCGCGCTAAAGATTATGATACCGCTACAATTACGGTGCTTGAGCGTGCATTTTTACCTAACGATGCACATTCCTTCGCGAAATATTACGGGGGTTCAGATTTAAGCAAGTTATCGCCTATTACACCCAATACAACTGACTCAGATCTTAAAAAGCGCGGTATTACTATCTGCAACACTTCGGAGCCTAGTGACCGTTCAAAAATGTCGCATGAAACCATTGGCGCAGATGCTCCTCTTATTCGTGTTGCGAGAGGAAATTATTCCCTGTGGGCAAGCAATGAGCGTTGGCAGTGCCGCTGGGGTACTGGCAGTAACGGCAATAGCGTAAGCTTCAGTGAGATTACTGCATATTCATCTGCGCCATCTTATCCGTCAGAGACTAATTTTGGTGATTATATTGCTCGTGTTCAGGTGTGCGCCTCTGGTTTAATCGCAGCTAGTGGTGACAATGAAAAATGCCAAGCCTACGGTTCAAGTTCTACCGTTTATAAACCTACGGGGCTTTTACATACATACGGGGAAAAAGATTTAATTCACTTTGGCTTGTTAACTGGCTCTTACGGAAAGAATAAATCCGGTGGTGTGCTGCGTAAAAAAATTGGCAGTATTACCGATGAAATTAATAGTACAGATGGAACATTTAAAATACCAAGCAGTGGCAACTCAATTATTGGCACATTAAATTTATTAAGAGTTTATGGTTATAGATTTGATGAAGGCACATATCACTCAAAAACAGGCAGTGATGATTGTATATGGGCATTGAGTTCATTTACTGATGGTAAATGTACTAACTGGGGTAATCCTCAGGCAGAAATTTATTTAGAGTCTTTACGATATTTGGCCGGTAAAGCGTCGCCCAATTTTGATGTTAATGACTCCACTAAAATCGCGAATTTAAATCGAGTCGCCACATGGGATGATCCAGTGACCACATCTACCAGTGGTAATTTCTGTGCGCCTTTAAATGTTTTGCAATTTAATGCATCAACTACCTCTTACGATACTGATAATTTAACGGGTGCATCTTCATGGACTGAGATGTCAACCTACGATGCAGAGACCAATGCAATAGGCGTAGCAGAAGGCATAGCCAGCAAAAGCGTATTTATTGGCCGAAATGGTGGGAGTGGATCCGGGGATAATGATGAGCTTTGCGGCGCCAAGGCAGTGATTAACTTTGCAGACTTAAAAGGTATTTGCCCTGAATCACCCAGATTAGAGGGTGGTTATAAAATCGCTGGCCTAGCTTATCTCGCTCGTAAAAGTGGGGTTGCCACTGGTCGTGAAAAAGTCAAAACCTTCGGTGTAGCCTTAGCTCCGGCAGTACCAAGGGTGACTATTGCAGTTCCAAGTTCAACCTCCAAAACGGTAACAATCTTACCTGCTTGCCGTAACCTAACCCCAAACCCAGATGCTAACTGCGCGATAGTTGATTTCAAAGTTGTAAAGCAATACGTGGAGGATGGAAAAGTTAAAGGGAAGCTCTATGTCAACTGGGAGGACAGCGAACAGGGTGGTGATTTCGACCAAGATATGTGGGGAATGATTAGTTACGAGGTAAGTAGTACGCAAGTTAAAGTAACTACAAAAGTTGTTGCGGAATCTTCTGGTGATGCCATGGGTTTTGGTTATGTTATTTCTGGAACAGATCGCGATGGCTTCCATGCTCATTCAGGAATGCATGGTTTTAATAGAGCGACTAGCACTACCGAGTTAGTGGGGTGCTCTAATTGTCAGCATGGTGATGCCGCAACAACGGAGACTTATACGATAGGTGACTCTACGGCCTCTTCGCTGCTACCACCACTTTACTATGCAGCTAAATGGGGCGGCTTTAAAGAGGACAATGCGACTGCTGCAGAAATTGCGGCTGCGCCGGTAGACAATTATTTCTATGCAACGGATCCTCGTCAGCTTGAAGCCGGGCTTAATAAAGCTTTTGCGAAAATTGCAGAGGCAGTGGGTTCTGCTGCTACAGTTGCAGCAAACTCTACTCGCCTTGATGGTGAAACCTTGGTTTATCAAGCGAAGTTCAATAGTAAAGATTGGAGCGGGTCTTTAGTTTCTTACCCGCTGACGTCTGATGGGTCTGCAGATATAGCTCACCCTAAGTGGGACAGTGATAATACTTTAACCAGATCTTCCACCAGAAATATTTACACTTATGACGGCGCTACTACATTAGCAACGGTTAAATTAAACTTAACGGGTTGGGAATCTACCGCACCAACCTTATTAAGTGCACTTAAATTGTCGAGTGAGTCTGATAACACAAAAGCCAATGAGCGTTTGGCTTGGATTTTTGGAAGCGCGGCTAAAGAGAGCGACGCGAGCGGCTTAAGAACGCGCACAAAAGTATTGGGGGACATCGTTAACTCAGACCCAGCATTTGCGGGGCGCGGTTCACAACGTTATGAGAATTTGCCTGCCTCATTCGGCTCAGCAACTTACGCTGCATATGTTACTGAGAAGCAAAAGAAAGTAAGTGGTGTCTATGTTAGAAAGGCCGCTGTTTTTGTGGGCGCTAACGATGGAATGATGCATGCTTTTGATGCAGATACCGGAACGGAACTTTTTGCCTATATTCCAAGAGGTGTTTACTCCAAATTGGCAGAAATATCCAAGAAAACATATAGTCATCAATACTCGGTTGACGGCCCCATGTATTCAGGCGATGTTTATTACGACTACGACGGTGATGGCGACAAAGAATGGCGCACAGTCGTGGCTGGTTCTTTAGGTGCAGGTGGTCGCGGTGTATATGCGCTTGATATTACAAATGTATTGGATAGCACTAGCGGCGCCCCCATTGTATTGTTTGACGTAAGTGCTGGCGAAAATAGTACTTTAGTACCCTATAAAGACGACCTAGGTTTTGCTGCTGGTAAGGTGTTTGTGCTCCCCACTCAAGATGGCAGTTGGATGGCGCTCTTCGGCAACGGCAATAACAGTGTGAATGGCTACTCAAAATTAATAGCTATTAATATTGCGGCGCCATCAACATATAAAATTATAGACACTAAGGCAAAAATACTCTCAACAACGGAGAATGGCTTGGGAGGTTTGGCCGTGTTGCCAGATGGAACTGGTGTTGTCAGTTATGTATATGCAGGCGATATTGACGGCAACATGTGGAAGTTTGACTTGAGCAGTTCCAGCAAGTCTAGTTGGGACTCGGCGTACAACAGTGGCTCGACTCCGCTCCCATTAGTACGCGCTATAGACTCTTTAGGAGCTTCACAACCTATAGCCGCCGCTCCTACATTGGGTTATAACGATGTTAAGAAGGTGTCCAGTAAAAGCTCAGTGATGGTTTATTTTGGTACCGGCAAATATTATGAGGCGGGAGATAATACATCTACCCAAGTTCAGAGCATTTACGGTATTGCAGATGCAGGGGCTGCTATTAGTTTGACAGTTGCTAATAGAGCAACTGCTTTGAAAGAGAAGGATATTTCTGCGCAAACTTCTGAACAGAGAACAATAACGCCAGATGCGACTGACAGTAACAATGTACGCTCTGTAGATTGGGCTACATATTCTGGGTGGTTCGTTGATTTACAGTATGGGACTAATAATGATGGTACTCCCAAACTTAGCGGTGAACGTGTTGTTAGTAAGCCTTTATTACTCTATGACAAAGTAATTATTACCACCTTCATTCCATCGGTTAATCAGTGTGACTACGGCGGTAGCGGTTGGATAATGCAGTTAACGGGTGTGGGCGATAGATTTATTGGTCAGAGCGTGTTGAAGACTCAAGCAAACCGTATACTTGATAACGTAATCATGGGTGATTTAACACCTATTATCTCTGGGGATAAATTAATCCTCTTGGGGAGTGGGTTAGGTAAAAAAGATCAACAGCCACCGCTAATAAAAATTGATGGTGTAAGTGGTCTCGGTACTCGTGGTCGTATGTCTTGGCGACAAATAAAATAAGAGGTGGTTATGTTTAAGAAAGATCAAGGCTTTACGCTTATTGAGACACTTATCACCGTGCTTATTGTGGGTGTTTTGGCTAGCATCGCTTACACCAGTTATTATAAGCAGGTGCAGAAAAGTAACCGTTCCGATGCTAAAGTAGCTTTGAATGAAACAGCACAAAGGTTACAGCGTTGCTTTACAACGTATTTCACTTATGAGCCAGCTTCTGGTCTCTGTAAGGCTGCTGATGAAGTGTTATCTGCTGGCGTCAAATCTGTGGAAGGCTTCTATTTGGTGCAAGCTTCATCCGTCGCTTACACCTCTACTACCTATGTATTAGAGGCAAAGCCAATAGCTGGAAAACGCCAAGAAAAGGATGAAACATGTAAAATCATTTCATTGGATCAAACG
>DAOORH010000029.1:12361-15789 GCA_035389145.1 Cellvibrio sp. | reverse complement strand
CGCGCTTGGTGATGAATATTCAAGATTTGCCACAAACTCAAATTATCCAACCCGGAAGCGATGTGAACTATCGTTGGCTATTAGCCGCTGATAAAGAAAGCACATTAAATACATTTGTCGAGCAGATAAAACCAAAGTTGAGTAAGCACCAGCGTCTGGTGACGGTAAAGTCATCGCAGGATCGCTTATCTAACACCTTGGATTTTGCTAAAAAGTTTTTGTTGTTAACGGCCATTATTGCGGTTTTGTTGTCTGGCGTTGCCATTGCGATTGCCTCTAAACAATTTGCAGAGCGTCACACCAATCAAGTTGCGTTAATGAAAAGTCTTGGTGTGAGTGCGAATCGAGTACGCTCGCTCTATTTTATGCAATTATTATTATTGGCCTCGGGAGCCTCTTTGCTGGGTTTGCTGATGGGGAGTGCGATTCAGGCATTGCTGATCTCGACCGTGCAAACACTTTACAACACGCTATTTATGCCTGCTAGTTTTTATCCCTATGGTTTGAGTTTCGCCAGTGGCATTATTTGTTTGGTGTGCTTTGCCTTACCTGCGCTGTGGTTTTTGCCACATATTCCTCCTCTCAAAATTTTGCGTAAAGAAATGGACGTGACACGCTCGCAGTTGTGGTTGCAGGCACTCTTCGCTGTTACCGCTGTTGTCTCGTTGGTTGCTCTATTTAGTCGAGATGTAAAGTTGGCGCTGATTGTAACGGCAGCGCTGTTCGTAGTCTTGTTAATTGCTTTGTTGGTTGCGTTTGTGCTCTTAAAGCTAACCAAACGTTGGGTTGCTAATGCGGGTGGTGCGTGGCGTTTGGCTTTTGCGTCGCTGCAAAAAAATGCGGGCCAAAGCGTTATGCAAATATTGGTTTTTTCAATCGCCATGATGCTCTTACTAACAATTACCATTATTCGCACCTCGTTAATTAATGAGTGGAAAATTCAAATACCTGAAAATGCTCCCAATCATTATTTGACCAATATTCCTGCCGATGAGTCTGAACGCCTTGAGAAGATGCTGGAAAAAAATATCAACCAGCAAGTTGATATGATGCCCAATGTGCGCGGGCGCTTGGTGGAAATCAATGGTGTTGAGCCTACAGAAGAGCTGCGCAAAAAACACAACTCATTACAGCGTGAATTAAATTTAACTTGGACAGCGGGCTTGCCGGACGCCAACAAAATTGTTCAAGGGCAATGGTGGGATTCGTGGAAGAAAAGTGAAGCTCAATTGGTTGGCGTTTCCGTGGAAGAGGGAACCGCAAAAGAATTAGGGTTAAAATTGGGTGATAAACTGCGCTTTTCCATGGGCGGCCTGACATTGGATTCAGAAGTGGCCAATATTAGAAGCCTTGATTGGAAAACCATGAAGCTGAATTATTTCTTTATTTTTGAGCCTCATGCGTTGGATCCATTTTCCCCCAATTATATGAGCAGTATTTACTTGGATGAGCAGCACAAGCCCTTTTTGTATCAGTTACTGCGCGAACATCCTACCGTGTTACTCATTGAGTTTGATCGCATAATAGAAAGCATTCGCACGGTTATGGATCAAGTAACTGACGGCATACAGCTCGTACTTTGGCTAACGCTGATTGGCGGATGTTTAGTATTATGGGCGGCGGTTATGGGTAGCCTTGAAAGCCGTAAACAAGAAGCGGGTCTATTGCGAGCACTCGGTGCTTCACGCCAGTTAATACTGGGCGGCGTTTTAATCGAGTTTGCTATTATGGGATTGCTTGCAGGCGTAGTCGCCATTCTAGGGGCAGAGTTTTTAGTTTTGAGTTTGCAAAAGTTTATATTCAAGCTCCCACTGCAGCCGCATTTTATGTATTGGTTGATATCGCCTGTTTTAGGGTGCGCCTTGGTTGCATCTTTAGGTTTAGTGGGATGTCGGCCGGTATTAACGACGCCGCCTGCTATTGTATTGCGCGAGGCCGCTTAATTGTTTCTAGTCCTGATGGTTGTGAGAATTAATGAAGTCTGCGCCAAAAAGTCGCGTATTAGATAAAGGTTTATGGGGCATGAGTGCCCCTATGTTTATTGATCAAGCCGTTACTTACACCATTCCCCTCGTTGATATGTATTTCCTAAGCCGCGTGTCTGATTCTGCAGCCGCGGCCGTGGGCGCAGTTACACCTCTCGTTTTTGTAGCTAACGCATTTTTGCAGGTCAGTGCATTTGCCGGTGCGAGCATTGCAGGCCAGCGTATTGGCGCCAACGATTATCAACGCGGTAATGTCACTATTGGTGCTTATACACTGCTGGTACTTTTTTTATCAGTCGTTGCGATATTTGCGGTGAATTACGGTGGGCCAGTGGTGGCGCGCTCAATGAATTTGAGCGGGGCTGTAGAATCCTACGCGGTTGAATATTTATCCTTAATTGGTTGGATGGTTGGCTTTTGGGGTTGCCGGTTAATTTACCAAACCATCCTAAATATTTATGGTGTTCCTAAGTGGAACACCTACAGTAATATTATTTTCTTTAGCGTAAATCTTTTAGGCAATATGCTTGCAGTTTATGGTTTTCAATCAATACCGCCAACAGGTGTTACTGGCGTGGCGCTAGCGAGTGTGACTGCGGCCTTGTGCAGTTTACTGTTTGTGATGGCAGCTGTTCATTTGCGTCTTCGAATACAAATTCCGTTGAAAGTATCAATGGCACAATTTGGTTTATACATCACACCGGTTCTCTTAATTGCAGCACCTGCCATTTTAGAGCCTATGTCCTTTCAAGGTTACATGATGGTGTTGAATTGGATTGCGGCAGGTGTGGGTGATCTTGCACTGAAAGTAAAAATTTATACATACAATACATTTTTATTTTGTTTGATGATTTCCATTGCGCTTAGCATGGCAACGGAAGCCATTATTGCGCAGCGGGTAGGGCGCAAAGAATTTGATTTGGCACATTTACAACTTAAACAAAGTTTGAAGATGTCGCTAATTGGTACCACCGTTCTTGCATCTTTTTGGTTGGTGTTTAATCAGCCTATTCTGAAAATGTTTACCAGTGACCCTGAAATTATTGCGATTGGTTTTTGGGTTTTCTTACTGGGTTTTTTGGCAGAGCCTATGCGCACCACCAATATTATTATTGGGAGTGCGTTGCGTTGCGCGGGTGATGCAACCTTTACGTCTGTGTCGAGTATTGCAGTAATCTGGTTGTTCTCGGTGCCCTTGGCTTATGTGTTAGCCGTGCCATTGAGCTTGGGTATCTACGGTCTATTAATAGCCGCCATATTGGATGAAGCTGTGCGTGCAGTGATTAAGTATTTCCGCTGGAAAACACGTAAATGGCAAAATTTTGGTGTGGGCGTTAAGGATTCAAAGCTCGCCCTCTAATTAATTGGGTGTTTCCAAGGTTACTATCGGGTTTATCCAGTCGGCGTGATCCCACGAGTTATCTCCGTTTGGTTTAACAATGA
>DAOORH010000029.1:3180-12261 GCA_035389145.1 Cellvibrio sp. | reverse complement strand
GGGTTTATCCAGTCGGCGTGATCCCACGAGTTATCTCCGTTTGGTTTAACAATGAGTTTTAATTCTTTGCCCTTGTTGAGTTCAACATTTATTTTTACCGGTTTCTCAAATCCATAATAAGGTTTAGACGCCCAACGTAATGTATTGTCTTCCCAAATTTCAAAGCTCAGCTCAGTTACGCCAACCTCATCGTCAACACCGGGAATTACTTCGAAGCCTATAGCATTGTTTGGAAGGTTGAAGGATATATTCGAATAGGCGTGAGTGCCTATACCGAAAGCAAAACGTTTTTTTCCGACAGAAAGCACCTTTCCATCAAGGCTTTTATTGAATTGGATTGTCCCATAGTCTTGTTTTGAGGTCTGAAGCTGTTGACCTGTTAAGAGCATCTGATTTGGTGCTAATGACGGTTTATGTATGCTGTGACGATCGACAAGATAGGTTAAGGTTGCTCCGACGGCTACAACAAAGGTGATTGATGATGAGAACCGATTATTCAAGAACTTGGTAGATAAGGTGATTAGGGGCCTATGGACTCTTTCGCCTGCAAAAAGATGAAGCAAAATTAGTGCAAAAATTGCTGTCATTAACGTAGATAGACCAGTCCAAATGTCTGATCCGTTTATCCCCAAAATAATGAGCATGTTCAGAGCGGATACGAAGCTAAGTGCAACGACGTAAATTATGTGTTTCTTTGTTATTGATGAATACACAAGCGCGCAGACTATCGCGGGAAAAAGATACCGTTCGTGCATGGCGGGTAGAAGCGTAAAAAAAGAAACGGCACTAACCAGCGCATAAAAAATACTGTTGGAGAGTAGACTCTCGTGAGAGTTTTCCTTTGATTTCAGCAGATCGGTTATACCGAATAGAAAAATGGACAAGCAAATCGATGCGTAAAACAACATTCCAAGATACTTAGGATAAATGAGTTGCTGCGGGAGGACCTTACTAATCTGTGAAAGAAATTCAATGTTATCGGGTGCGTTATTGCCCACTAACAGTATCCATAAATTAGCGGCGTTCATGGTAATCACAGGGTATTGCCCTAGTGTTTCTATATAGGCTGCCTGAAAGGCCTCTTTAAAGTAGTTTACGTAGATAAACGGCGAAAACACCACCAAGAAGACAAGTATTGATAGTAGTATTCCTAGGATATGTGTTTTAAAACGATGAAAGAAAAGTATCCCTACTACAGGTAAAAAACACACCATTTGAAACTTAGTGAGTAACGCCAAGGTGAAGGTAGGTAGCATCAGTACCGAGTATCGGTGTGAGAAATGAAGCAATATCGCTGAAGTGGCTATTACAGTAGGTATTAAATCCACTTGTCCCCAAATGGGGCCGTCAATCAATATGGCTGGGTTGAAAACAGCCATCAGCATAATGCATAAGATTTGATTGCTAGTAGCATTAAACTTTTGCAAATTTTTATAGATAATCGCAACCAATATGCAGTGACTGATTAAGACGGGGAATTCCCATAAAAATTTGCATAGATCATTTGGTTCAATGGGAAGATTGAATTGATGAAGTATTTTGGTAACAACGTACAGCCAATGAATATAAAGCGGAGGGTAGTTACCGTTAAAAAGAGCGTAGCCATTTTTTTCCAGCTGGTGCGACCAATTTTCCCAATAGCCTAAATCAGGTGGATACCCGTTTATGAACAGGCAAAATAAATTAATCAGAATTGTTGCTGAAAGATAAATCTGAAGCTGATTCTTATCTTTTACTAGTGTCATAGTAATCAATCATGTTTTAAGTTTTTTGCCTGGAAACAGGCCACCACTCAGTTTGAATTTTTGGGTAGCCTACCGTAACGTACTGCATGGAAAACGCCAATTGGGAAGGGCTGCGCATTTGCAAGTGGAATTGGCCAATCAAGTTTTATTTTTGCACTTGGATCTTCACCCGCTTGCCCGCGGGCAAATAAACGATAATATTCCTGAACGGATGCTCCCCCTCCAGTAAAACCATGTTCACGTTCCCCATGTAAGCCGCCGATACCGTTGTAATAGTGGTGGTTAGAGACTTCCCAGCTTTCGTAATGATGATACATCTCGTGGTAGAAACCACGATTAACAGCGTTGCTCGGTAGTGTCCACGTCCATCCAGAAGTCACATGAATCAATCGACCGCTTGCTGACATACCACCCGCGAAGATTGGTTCAACTTCACCGTCGGCATGGTAAGAGGATTGGTAAATTACGACTACATCATAAAAGTCGAAAAGACTCTGGTATTCAGGACGCCAAGATACGCTATAAAGCGTGTCGACTAATTCTGATGTGTTCTTCGCGTGTACATTAAGAATTTTATCCATGGGCAACACGGTAACATCCCATTTGGATAAGCCGTACATACTGGGCATCGCCAATCGTTCACCTGTAACACGTACCTGCGCGGCGAAGCCATCCAGCATCTCTTGCGTCAAAATTAAAGGTGATTTCATGTCGTTAGACATGACATTTTCGAAAGGTAATATCGCAATTTTAACTGTATTTTGTGGGGCTAGTGGAGTGAGATTCGTATCAATGTAAATTGATTGTGTGGTCTCATTGACGGTAATTTTTTGCTCATAAAAGCTTCCAGTTAAATTGTATTGACTGGGTTTACCTAAAGCAAGAATGTACTCAAAAAAATCATCTGTTAGGTCTTGCGGGTTGTCGTTGCTGATTCCCAAACCTATTTTGTAGGTACCTTGTGGCAAGGTGAGGCTAGTTGGTGTGCTCATGCCTATATATTCATCATTAATATAGAGCTTTCCTTTTGTTGGGCTATCTATATTTACTATTGATGCTGCAGGTCTGTGCAATGCGGTAAGCATTATTGTCTTCTGTAAAAAAGTACCGCTATCAGTACTATCGGGGCAATCAACAGACGGGCAAGTAAGGCTTGCCACAATAATGCCGTCAACTCGCATTTCAAATTTGATGGCTCTTGGGCCTCCATAATTTATTGCTTGAAGTTGAACTTGGTTGTCGCCCGGAGAAAACCAGTCGCTAATATCGCGCCATTCACCCATAGTGTCAGGTTGACCCCAATAGCCTATGCGATGACGCAAACCATTGACGGTAAGGTACATCCAATCATCCACTTCAGGTAAATGTATTTCGATTTTAGATAAAGTCCGTGCGCTTGATGTACTACTTGAAGAGCTCCTGCTAGAGCTAGTTGCAACAGAGCTGCTAGTTGAAGATGATGAAAGGGTAGAGGAACTGGTTGTTATTATCGGTGTGTTTGATGTGCTACTTGAAGAGCTCTCGCTAGAGCTTGTTGAAAGAGAACTGCTAGCTGAAGATGATGAAAGGTTGGAGGGACTGGTTGCTATTATAGGTGTGTTTGTTGAGGGAGAGCTGCTTCCTCCTCCGCCACAAGCGGTAATTATAAAGATGGAAAAAATAATAGCGTGACGTAAAACCCAATTTTTTAAATTCATCGTCTTCATATATATGTTCCCTGACATTTAAAAAAATACTTTATTGAGCAGATGTATTTGCAAATATACATCTAATTTCTGACATTATTAAAACCAAAGCTCGATTGACTTGAATTATCGATTTATCTAATTCGTTTTACGAATGATCTCGCTAATATGATATTTAGGCCTGCCTTTAACTTCTTCGTAAATTTTTGACAGGTATTCACCAATAACACCCAAGCATAAAAGTTGAACACTCCCTATAAAAAGCAATGGCAAAAGAATGGATGCCCAACCTGGTACGGCGTGTTCAGAGAAGAAGCGAATTCCTAAAACCCAAAGAATTAATGCAAAAGATGCGAAGCCAGAAAATAATCCTAACACTGTAATCATGCGGAGTGGAACGGCAGAAAATGCGGTGATTCCTTTCCATGCAAAGGAGAGCATTTTTTTCAGCGGATATTTACTCTCGCCTAATTCTCGCGCCTGACGTTCATATTCAACTATTGATGATTTGAAACCCACTTCGCGCACTATTCCGCGCAAAAACAAATTGGATTCTTTATATTCTTTTAATGCCTCTAAGGCACGACGAGACAATAAACGGAAGTCTGCGTGGTTGAACACTAAGTCTACACCCATGGTGCGCATTGTGTGGTAGTAACCTTCAGCCGTGAAACGCTTAAAAAACGTATCGGTTTTTCGCGCGGAGCGAACACCGTAAACAACATCGCTGCCGTTTAAATATTCATCAACCATTTTTTCTATGTTGGCTGGGTCATCCTGTAAATCGGCATCAATTGAAACAGTAATATCTTCTGTTGTTGTGCATAAGCCTGCATAAAGTGCATTTTGGTGGCCTTTGTTGCGAGAAAGTTTAATGGCAACTACTTTCGCATCATGCAGCGCCGTTTCTTGCAGAAACTCCCAGGTATTGTCTCTACTGCCATCATCCACAAAATAATTTTTGGAGTCTGCGGAAACTTTTTGAGCGGTAATTAACTTATCTAATAAGTCATTTAAGACCTTAATCGTCTTTGGCAAGCTCTCTTCTTCGTTGTAGCAAGGTACAACAATCGCTAAAGAAGGAGCATTTGTTAGCGTTGCGGCACTCATTACTTTCTCCGATATATCCATAATTTATGGGCTAAAAAATTCACCACGAGGGTGATCAGGGTAGCAAAGAGCTGGGCGATTAGGTAGGCAGCTTCAAGCAGATTGGTATTGCGCAATAAATGGTTTTCCAGCACGTAAAGAAACATAGCAAAAAGTGATGTACTAAGCGCTAAGCCAAATGCGACAACAAGTATAAATTTGGGCAAAGTTTGCTTGTGGCTTGATGTACTCGCAAAGGTGAGATAGTAATTGGCAAGATAATTAAAAATAGCCGATACGGAATAGGACACAGCAGACGCCGTGATAGGAGCCCACTTGAAGGCTTCAACAAAAAGCCCCAGCAAAAAAAACTGAAGGAGCGTCGCCGCTCCTCCAATAGTTGCAAATTTAATAAACTTGATCATTTATGCCCAGCCGACAGCCGCCCTTGCTCGTTCAATATAGAGGTATTCAACCCTTTGTGAGAGCGGATGGCAAGCGTGGCGAAAATGATGGTGGTCTAAGGTTGACCCCATGTACTCCCAACATTGCCCTTGGTTAACGCATAAGTGGTCGCCAGCGTTCATCTTATAAGACGCTAACTCATCCCACATTTTGGACCATTCGGGGTTATTAATGTCGAGGTATTCCATAAATCCGCCTAAGCACTGAAATATTTGTAAGCTAATTGTGGTTTATTAATAGTTTTTGTCAAGAACATCATGCATCGTAATGATTTATATAGAAAATAATTGTAATTAATTGTTCGTATTGGGACCGAATACGCACTTTTTTGGCATAAAAATCATCTTTTAAAGTGTTTTTATAGATGGTTTTTAGATCGCTCAGCCAAAATTTAGCTTAAGTATCTGTAAAAATAGTGTTGACCTTACAGTTACAGAAGGGTTTATGATGAGATCGTTGAATTTAAATGAAGGTGGAGACGAGTATGAATATCGGACAAGCCGCAGCCCAAAGTGGGCTGCCTGTAAAAACCCTGCGTTACTACGAAGAGATTGGTTTGGTAACCCCGGCGCGTACCGAGGGCAATGATTACCGCGATTATTCGGTTATGGATGTTGAGCACTTGCGGTTTTTGCAGCGTGCTCGTGCAGTGGGTTTTAGCTTGGAGGTTTGTCGTGAGCTTTTGGATTTGTATCGCGATGAGAATCGCCGTTGCTCACAAGTGAAACGACTGGTACTGGAAAAAATTGAGCAAGTTGAAACTCAGTTGCAGGAGTTGCATGCACTTAAATCAATTTTGACCGATATGGCGAACGGTTGTGCGGGTGATGATTCTGCAGATTGCTCTATCATCGAAACACTGGCGCAACCTAAGCCTTCCTTTATGCCCTTTATGCTAGTGGAGTCATCATCATGAGTGATTGTTGTTCCGAAAGTGCATCTCCTAAAAAGGCTGCAGACGTAAAACCCTGTTGTGAATCTAAAGCGCACGCTCATGATGAGCATGCTGCTACTGAATTATTTTCTAAGGTTGCAAAAGATTCTTGCGCAACACCTGTTGCGGCGACGGCATCATGTTGCGCGCCGGTTGCAACTCACGCACATGAACACAGTCATACTCCAACTTGTTGTGATGATGACCATGAACATGGCGGCAAAAAAGATTACTTACTCTGGGGCTCCATGAGTATCTGCGTGCTGTTTTATGCATTGCATTTGCTTGCGCCAGCACTGCTACCAAGTTTTGCAGAACATTTTGCCCACAGTATTTTTGAAATGTTAAACACCATGTGGTGGGGCGTTTTGTTGGGATTAATTTTTGTCGGTCTATTGGCTAATATCCCGCAAAATCTGGTGTTGTCTGTTTTAGGCAAGGGCGGAAGCTTGAATGGTTTGCTGCGCGCAACTGCAGCGGGGGTTTTGCTGGATTTATGCAGTCACGGCATCTTAATGGTAGGGGCCAAGCTCTATCAAAAAGGCGCAAGCTTAGGGCAGGTGATGGCTTTTTTAATTGCCAGCCCGTGGAATTCATTTTCGCTCACGCTAATTATGTTTGCCTTAATTGGCTTTCAATGGACGCTCGTGTTTATAGGCGTGTCTATGGTGATTGCTGTTATAAGCGGTTGGATATTTGATCGCTGTGTGGATAAAAAAATATTACCTGCAAACCCAAATTCATTTGAGCTGGATGACAATTTTAAATTCTGGCCAGAAGCTCGCAAGCAATGGGCATCCATCAACTGGTCTTTTGATATTGTGAAAACTGTTGCCCGCGAAGGCGCAAGCGGTTCACGTATGGTATTACGTTGGTTGTTGTTTGGTGTTGTGCTTGCGGCGTTAATACGCACCTTTGTGAGCGTAGAGTTTTTTCAACAATGGTTCGGTCCAAGTTTAATCGGCATGCTATTCACGCTCATTGCTGCAACTGTGATTGAAGTCTGTTCTGAAGGCTCAACACCTATAGCTGCTGATTTATTAAACCGCGCGCAGGCACCGGGTAATGCCTTTACCTTTTTGATGGCGGGAGTATCTACCGACTACACAGAAATTATGGTGTTAAAGGATACGACCAAGTCGTGGAAAATAGCGTTGTTCTTGCCGTTGATCACTTTGCCGCAAATTATTGCGGTCGGATATGTAATGAATGGTTTGTGATTTTTTGTCATTAAGTGGTCAGGTTTAACGCTAAGCGTTAAACCTCAAGACGTTTTTATTTAACTGAACTCTCAAACTGCTGGCCTGTAACCCCTACCGATTCATCACCCATTAAATACAAATAATCACGCATTAAATCTTGCGGAGTCTTGATCGTCGTTGGGTCTTCGGCGGGATAAGCACCTGCGCGCATTTTGGTTCTGGTTGCGCCGGGGTTGATGCTGTTAGAGCGAATGCGTGTGGTTTCTTCTAATTCATCTGCAAGTGTTTGCATCAGATTTTCTGCGGCTGCTTTGGATGCGGCGTAAGCGCCCCAATAAGCGCGGCCTTTGTAGCCTACACTTGAGCCGGTAAAAACTATAGACGCATTTTTCGCGTTCTCTAATAAGGGCATTACGGCTTGCGTAAGCATAAAGGGCGCGTTTACATTCACTTGCATTAAGCGCATCCAAACATCCGGTGCGTAATTGGCGATGGGTGTGCGTTGGCCTAAATCGGCGGCGTTGTGAAGTATGCCATCGAGATGTTTGAATTCATCGCTGATGGCGTTACACATAGCAATAAACGATTGCTCATTGGCAACTTGAAAATCGATTGGATAAATCGCCGCTTGCGGGTGGCATGCGGATTCAATTTCATCGTAAACCATTTCCAGTTTTTGCAGCGTACGACCAACAAGAATGACAGTTGCCCCGTGTGCTGCGAAGGTTTTGGCGGCAACGCGACCGATACCATCGCCTGCGCCAGTGACGAGGATGATTTTATTTTCAAGGCAGTTGCTTGTTGGAACAAAGTTTTCTGGGGTTTTCATAATATATTTTCAATCTGTAAGTTAATACTTTGTACTCTCGCTCCCAAGCTCTAGCTGGGGAGTGTATATATGCATTACCAAGCAGGAGCTTGGGAACGAGAAAAAGCTCGCGCTCCACCCACCCTATAAAATTACAAATATTTTTGAATGATCGGCCAAATATCTTCAGCGTGGTCAACACAATAATCTGCTTGCCAACTATCAATATTTTCATCGCCGATATAACCGTAGGCGGCGGCGATGGTAATGCTCTCGGCACGTTTTCCACATTCAATATCGCGCGCATGATCGCCGATATAAATAATTTCTTGCGGTGTGCAGCCCAATTCTTTAGCGGCTAAGAATAATGATTCAGGGTGCGGCTTGCTGTCTTGCACGTGATCAGGGCAGATCACAATTGCGGGAGCTGGCTGCATATTTAATTGTTCCATTAGTGGGACTGTATAAGCTGCAGGCTTATTGGTTGCTATGCCCCACGGAATATTGTGTTCAGCTAATTTATTCAACAAGTCTTGTATGCCGGGAAAGGGCTTGGTAAATACGGCGATATGTTGGGTGTAAAGCTCTAATAAGCGTGAGCGCAGCGGCTGAAAATTTTCATGAGTTTCTTCAATAGCAAATGCCATCATCACCATTGCTTTTGAACCGTTGGAAACACTGGCGCGAATCATCTCGTGTGGTAGTTCGTCGCGTTCGTTTTCTTGTAGCAATGCATTTACAACGGCTATAAAGTCTGGCGCTGTATCGAGCAGGGTGCCGTCAAGGTCAAACATGACGGCACGGATTTTTCTTTCGTTAAGCATTATTGAACCACTTTTTTAGCGTGCAACAAATAATTCACGCTCACATCATTCGCATCTAATTTGTAATGCTTGGTGATGGGGTTGTATGTCATACCGCTGATGCTTTGTAATTCTAAACCGGCAGCGCGCAACCACTGCGCTAACTCTGAAGGTTTTATAAACTTATCGTAATCGTGCGTCCCTTTGGGCAGCATTTTCAATAAATACTCCGCGCCTAGAATTGCGAAAGCGTAAGCTTTTGGATTGCGGTTGATAGTGGAGAAATACACATCGCCATTGGGCTTCACTAAATCTGCACAAGCTTTTACTACTGAGGACGGATCTGGAAC
>DAOORH010000029.1:0-3080 GCA_035389145.1 Cellvibrio sp. | reverse complement strand
TTTTATCCCACCAGCGGCTGGCGAGAGCTTCGAATTTTGCAATTTCAGCGGTATCGACGTTTGCCATAATTGGTTTCTCAATAAAAGGTCTCAGTTCTGAATTTTTTCTTGCCAAGTACGAACTTTACTTTTCAGCTCGCGCTCGTTAATGGTTAATAACTCGCGGTTTTGCATTAAGCATTTACCTTTCACCCAAGCGTGGGATACGCGATGCCCGACATTGGTGTAGATGAGTTGCGATGCGATGTTGTAAAGAGGCTGTAAATCTAAATCGCCAAGATGAATTGCGATGATATCTGCGTGCTTGCCGACTTCTAAGCTGCCGACAAGGTGGTCAATCCCCAAGGCTTTGGCTCCGTTTAAAGTTGCCATGCGCAGTGCCGTATGAGCCTCCATTGCTGCCGCATTCCCGCTTACCGCTTTTGCTAATAGCGCAGCCGTTTTTAATTCACTGAATAAATCCAAATCATTATTGCTGGCAGCGCCATCGGTGCCGAGTGCGACATTTACGCCGGCATTTAATAATATATCAACGGGGCAGAAGCCACTCGCGAGTTTTAAATTAGATTCTGGGCAGTGAATAACATGGGCGCCACTCTGTTGCAGAATCGCCAAGTCGATGTCATTAATTTGCGTCATATGTACGCATTGCGTGAGCGGTGAGAGTAATCCTAAATCCATCAAGCGCTGCGTTGGGCGCATGCCGTATTGTTGAATAGAATCTTCAACTTCTTGCGCAGTTTCATGCAAATGGATATGAATCGGGCTATCCATTTCTTGCGCGAGTACTGCAACTTTTTTGAGGGTCTCATCGCCAACAGTATAGGGAGCGTGCGGGCCAAAACCAATATTGATTAAATCGTTGTCGCGAAAGGTATCGTGTAGTGCTAAACCCTTTGAAAAATAATCTTCTGGGCCAGATCCCCACGCGCAGGGGAAGTCGAATATTGTGAAATAAATTTGGCAACGCATGTGTGCATCGAGTGCGGCTTGGGCTGCTTGCTCGGGGAAGAAATACATGTCTGCAAAACAGGTAGTACCGCTTTTAATCATCTCGGCAATCGCAAGCTCGGTACCATCGCGTACAAATTGTTCGTCCACCCATTGTTTTTCGGCGGGCCAAATGTGATTCACCAACCAATCGTTGAGTGGCTGGTCATCCGCATAGCCACGTAAAAGCGTCATGGCAGCATGGCCATGCGCATTGATGAGGCCCGGCGTTACGACATGCTCGTGCAAGAAATCAACGCGAGTGGCGCTGTAGCGTTTTGCGGCTTCTTCTTGCGGCAATATCGCCAGAATTTCCCCTTGGTGAATCGCAATCGCACAATCTTTAAGAAGGCGATTTTCGGGAATGACTGGAATTATCCAGCGTGCATTGATGAGTAAATCTATAGGCGTCATCGGGTGCGAGGCTTAAGTGTGTGAGAGGCGCGCAGTATAACGCAGTTGTGTGTGCCAAAAAGCACAAAAGCGCCGCCCAATTGCTGGTGTGGCGCTTTTGGTTGGAGCAGAAAGCTATTTTTAGAAATGCGCAATAAGTGCAGCGTAGGGGCCTTTTAACGTCATGTCGGCCTCTAAGTCATTATCAGAAACTTTTAGGGACATTTTGCGATAGCCCACTTCAACGCCTAGATCAACGAATGAATCAAATAGATAGGTTAGCTTTGCGGAATAATCGTTTAAGGAATTTTCTTGATAGCTGCTGTAGTGCGCTTCAACGCCAGCAGAAAGACCAGTAAACGGCAAGTCGAACTGCGCCTTGCCATAGATCATCGGTAAGGTCATATCAATTGTGAGATTTTCGTCAGCATTTGCGCTGCTACTGCGCGCATAGCCGTCAAATTGGCGTGCAGTAACGCCCAGATCAAAGTTGATCCAGTTGTCCAAAATTTCGTAGTAAAGAGTCGCGTCGCGGTGGCTTAAGTCAAAATCAGTGCTCACTTCTTCGTCTGCGGTGTAAGCAGTGTCGCCGATTGCGAAATCTTGAGTAATGGTGGCGGTTTGCGAGCTGCTTATATTGATTTGACTGAATCGAATATTGGGCAAAATGGGAATGGGGTGTTCAACAGCCACATAAAAATAGTTGTTCATGTGCTCTTGCACCCCTAGTTCTTTGAGCGTGACAGCAGGATTGCCCGCTTTACCGTCGTAATCGGATTGCCAAGTGCCAGCACCGGCATAAATGCCAAATACCGTATCTGCCTGAGCGATAGGTGCTAAAAGGCTGCATGCGAGTAAAAGGGGAAGTTTTTTCATAGGGACGATCCTTACAATCATTGAAATGGCTGATAGTTTAGCGGTTGGATGAAGTTTTAGTGATTGTTTTGTAAGGGAATTGTGATTTAGACGGCGACTTGAGCTGGCAATGGCGCTTTAAGTTGCTCAAGAAATACACGGGCAGCGTTATTGAGGCTGCGTTGATTGTGATAGATGCAGCCGAGGGAGCGGGTGAGGGGCGGGTGGCTCACGTCTAACACTTTGAGTTGGTCGTCGATAATACTGCTGGGCAGCACGCCCCAGCCGAGTCCGATACTCAGCATCATTTTGATGGTATCCAAATGGTTGGTCACCATGGTGATATCAAGCGGTTGATTCTCGCGGTCAAATAAATCCTTAATCATGCGCGTGGTGTAGGTGTTGATATCCGGCATTATCGCCTGATGGGGGCTTAGATCGGCCAGGCGAAGATTCGCCAGCGTTGCAAGTGCATGGGTGGGTGCCGCGACGAACTGGAGTTGGTCTTGCCAGAGTTCTGTGCTGTTGATGCGCGCGTCTTGCTCGAGCGCAAGCGTAATAATGGCGATATCGAATCGGCCGAGGAGTACTTCGTGATACGCATGTTCTGAATCCAAAAAGTGTAAGTCTAGTTTTACGTCTGGGTAGCGCCGTGAAAATTCCCGCAAATAAGGTGGCAGGTAGTGCAAGCCTAGGTGATGGCTTGTCGCTACGCTGAGTTTTCCTGTGACGTCGCCCCGCAAATCTGCAATCTCGCGTTTGGCTGCGCTCACCTCATTGAGGATGTTTGTCGCCTTATTCAGCAATAAGTTCCCTGCTTGGGTTAAAACAACTTGCCTGCC
>DAOORH010000028.1:0-15908 GCA_035389145.1 Cellvibrio sp. | reverse complement strand
TATATGAGCAAGACATTGCTGAATAACAAAACCATAAATATAAACACCGTAAGATGGATCTGCCGTAATTTTTAATTTTTCCACCACCGCTGGGCGAGAACTTAAATATAAGCAACAATAAAAAAATGACACATAAAAAAATACAATTTTCAAACCGCTTGTCCAAAGTAGTGCCGTTAATAGAACCAGAGCAAAAGCACCCCGGCCATTGATAATAATAAGCCTTTGGTTCGTGGCAAAAAGTGCGCCTAATGCAAAACAACCCGGCAACAAATGCGACTCCGGATTACCAGCAAATAGCGGAGTCATTAATTGCGGCATAAAAAAGGAAAGAAAGATTACAGTCAGTAGCACTGAATTTGCTAGCCATTGAACTCGCCAAATACCTAATCCATAAATCGCCGCCAAAAACAAATAACAAACCACTTCTAAAGGCAGTGTCCAGAGCGAGCCGTTCAAACCATGCTTGCTTTCATCAAAAACGCCCGGTAAACGCCACTCAAGCTGGTACAAGAAGGTGTTATTAATCAAATAATTCCAAGTTTGAGCATGAGAGAAATATTCATAGATCGACAGGGTAGTAAAGCTAGGCCCAACAACAAAAACCGAAATGCACATGCAGACAAACAAACCTGGCAGAATTCGCGCAGCACGTTTGACAATAAATTCACCGACTTGCGGTTTAGAAATTAGACTTGCAGTTACTAATAGCCCGCTGAGCATGAAAAAAAACTTCACTGCCAAGCTACCAGAATACTCAAAGCGCAAAAGATCCCACACTAGATCATTATTAACTGAATTCGGCACAAGCCCAGAGGCATGACCGTAAATCACCAACAAAGCGGCAACTAGACGAAATAAGTCTAAATTATTATTTTTTGGATTGAGTACTTGGTTTAACAACATGAGATTACTGCTCAATAGTGTTCAGAATTGTTGGTGGCTCAGCTTATTTTTTTAGGTGCTACTGCTACTGCCCCTGTCCATACTTGTAGCTTTACAGCAATATTTTCTGTAAAGCGCGCTCCAACAGAGTTAATGATTAATAAAAGCTGGGATTAAGGTTTGCGCGCTCAAGAAATCTTCCTTAATACCTATGTCAATAAAAAAATCACCTGATACTTGCGCATATAAATTATTGCCCACTAGATGCTGAATAACGCCTGCTTCAAATGAAAAAGGCGTGGGAATCGCTACCTGATGCAATAGAGTGGCAGGAACATCGTAAATACCGGCATTAATATAGCCAGAATCCACTGAGGACTTCTCACCAAAGCGTGTTACCAACTTGGTTAATTCGTCAAATGCGATGGCCCCATAGCGTCCTGCATTTTCGACATGCTTTACCGCGATGCCCACTGCCTTGGGATTATTGCTCGTAAGTGCGCGCAACTTGCCAAGATCTGTCGCACACAACGTATCGCCGTTTAAAACAAACACCCTAGGATGCGTTACTTTGGTCAGCGCATATTGTATGGCACCGCCAGTACCTAATGGCTCGGTTTCCTCCACGTAAACAATTGCCGCACCTTGATATTCACTGCCAAAGTAATCGCGAATTGTTTGGGCTTTATAGCCTACCGACAAAATAAAACGGCTCACGCCCAGTTGCATCAAATAATCCAACTGCCAAGCAAGAAATGGTTTGTCAGCAATCGGAGCCATGGGTTTTGGTAAATCGGGAACAGCTTCGCGTAAGCGCGTACCAAAACCGCCCGCAAGAATAATTGCTTCGTACACAGTATTAATTTCTCGGAAACATTGCGGCTTCAACCAAACCGCAAATAATGTGGCCAATAGCAATGTGGCCCTCTTGAATTTTTGGTGTTTCCATTGATGGCATTCGCAAAGTGATACCACACATATCAGCCATTTTTCCACCAGCCATACCGGTAAGCCCAATTGTTTTTAATTTTAATTGTTGTGCTTCAGCAAATGCTGCAATAACATTTGCTGAGTTGCCCGAAGTGGATATGCCTATAAACACATCGCCTTCGCGACCCAGCGCTTGTACTTGTCGGGAAAACAAACGTTCGTAACCGTAATCGTTACCGATTGCAGTCAATATGGATGTATCAGTAGTTAATGCGATAGCAGCGAGGCCGGGGCGGTCATAATGAAACCGGCTGACGAATTCACCCGCGATATGTTGCGCATCAGCCGCAGAACCGCCATTGCCAGCAATCAATACTTTGCCTCCGTTACGTAGAACGGCAACAATTGTTTCTGCCGACTCAACCACCTGATTAAGCAGCACTTTATCAGCTTGAATATCAGCAACTAGCGTTGCCAACTTTGATAATTCTTTTTCAATAAAATGAATCATATTACTCTCCAAGAGTGAGCACCCTGTTCAACAAAAACGGCCGTCATTACTTGGCCATTAAAGTTATCTAGAGCACGAATAACATCTGGACGTTTAGCTGGGTCAACCAGAAACATCATAAAACCGCCACCACCAGCGCCAGATACTTTTCCTGCAACCGCACCAGATTGAATGGCGGCATTATAAATAATATCGATACCCGAATTGCTGATAGTAGAGGCCATTTTCTTTTTCGCCTCCCAAGAAGATCGCAAAGATGCAGCAAGGTTATCAAAATTTCCTTGTAAAATAGCCTCTTTCATTTTTTGCGCTTCGGCCTTTACAGCTTGCAAGGCTGCCATGGCCGTATCGTTACGCCCGACTACATTACTAGTTTGCTCTTTAATAATATTTGCCGATTCACGCGATACACCCGTATAAAAAAGAACGAGAGATGACTCGAGTTCAGCAAGGTGATTCGTTTTAATTCGCAACGGATTGACAATCACCCGGTCGTGATAAAACTCCATAAAATTAAACCCGCCAAATGCAGCTGCATATTGGTCTTGTTTACCGCCAGCTAAATTCAAATCTACACGTTCAATTTCATACGCAAGTTTAGCAATATCGTATTCGCCTAATGGTAATGCTAGGTATTCAGCAAACGCCTGTACCATAGCAACTACCATCGTGGAAGACGAACCAAGACCGGAACCTGGCGGTGCTTCACTGTGAGTAACCAACGAGACAGCTATAGGCTGGCCTTCCAAAAAATCGCGTACGATCCGATTGTAAACTCCAGCATGTAATTCAAGCTTTTTGCCTGCATCTATTACGGGAGATGCCGCCCCATGCCAGCGAGCCTCTATATCAGCCGCAATAAATTCAACACCATTATCGCTATGACTTAGCGTCGCGTAGGCATATTTATCAATAGTGGCATTGAGCACATAGCCGCCAAATTCATCGGAATAGGGCGACACATCTGTACCACCGCCCGCCAGCCCCAAACGAAGCGGTGCTCTCGCCCTGACCTTGCCATACAACTTATCCAGATTTAAACGCATTGGTGTTTGCCTTCACTGGGAAATGAAATTTTGAGAGCTTGCATAAGCATGCTGCTCATCGCAGCCTCAGAAAAATGTTTTTCTACAAACAACGCACCATTGTTGGAACTTGTGCGCCATTGTCTATCGTCGCTCATTAAACCGCACACATGTGCGGCAAATTCTGTTGCACTGGATGCAACTGGCGTAACCTCTGCCAGCTCCTCCAGACCCTGTGCACCTATTTCGGTAGTCACCAGCGGTGTACCGTAAGCCATAGCCTCGATGACTTTATTTTTAATACCTGCACCGTAACGCAGTGGCACAACCGCAACCCGCGCGCTCAGGTAATACGCCAACAATTGCTCATCAGTGACGTAGCCTGTGACAATTACTTTACCGGATGCCAATGCTTTAACCTCATCTGATGGGTTTGACCCAATCAGATATACTTCAACATCACCTATGGCGCTGGTGATCTGCGGCAAAATATCATTGACGAACCATTTTGCCGCATCAGTATTGGGTGGATGACCAAACCCAGCAACAAAAATAATTTTGTTATTATTAATTGGTTCGCGTTGTATATAGTTTGCAGCGTGGGGGTAAATATAAGGTGAAATAGTCTGCGCAGTTACCCTTGGATACTGAGCATGAATAAATCCTGTCTCCTCATCGGATGGGTACAACACCATATCTACTGCTTGCCAGATTTTACTTTCCAATAGCAAGCAGTCATCTGCATCTTTCAGTAGGCGATTATTGCCTGTCACCTGCGCTTCATTTTGGATCCGCGCAAAATGCAAATCATGACCGTAGTAAGCAACATGGATATCGGGGAACTGCTTGAGTATATCCAAATAATTGATCGCGATATGTGGCCGACTCAACAAGACTTGCGTTACTTGACCTTCTGCTGAGCGAATCCAATCTTCAAATTTTCCTACATAATCACTGCCGTAAAGGACCTCAACACCCAACTGCTGCAGTTGAGGTGTGTACTCGGGATCAAACCATAAATTGTCCGGCCAGAATTTAACATTACAATTCATTTTCAACAGTGTTTTGATGAATGCCACCATGGTACGCGAACCTGCATCTCTATCTGGTCGCGGTACATAGTGGTCAACAATCACAACGCAAGGCTTAGTCAGGGATTTATCACGCGCTGAAAATACTCGATGAGCATTCTCTGGATGATGACTCAACACACTCTGCCACTTGTCAAAAAATTTCTTTTGATTTTCCAGCTGATATGACTTTATGCCAACACCATTAACATCAGTACCATTAGAAACACCTTCATAGTGAACAATAACTGAAGCGGGTTGATAATAGAGTTTTAATCCAGCTGCGCGCACTTTAAAAGCTAGATCAGAATCCTCACAATAAGCAGGAACATAACGCTCATCAAATAGACCTAATTCAACAAATAACTTTTTCTTGATGAGCAAAGAAGCACCAGAAGAATAATCCACTTCTTTCAAATAATTAAATTGTGGTTGCGCGGGATTTTGGATACGACCGTAATTCCAAGCAGAACCATCACGCCATAGAATTCCGCCCGCCTCTTGCAAGCGGCCATCAGGGTAAACCAGCTTGGAACCCACCATCCCGCAATCTGGTCGAGAGGCAAATACATCCAGAAGCCGATCGAGCCAGCCTTCCGTCACTTCAGTATCATTATTTAATAAATAAATATATTCGCCTTTAGCAAATGACACAGAGCGATTGCAGGAGCGAATGAAACCTAGATTGTGTGGATTTACTTCATAACGTAAACCTTGCACTTGCTGCAAACAATGAATTTCATGATCGGGAGAATGATCTTCCATCACGATGACTTCAATTGCTGCATCGGGCTTGTGGCGAGCAATGGACGCCAAACACGTTAGTGTCATCGGCAGGTTGCCGTAACTTGGAATAACCACCGACACCAAAGGCGTAGCAGACAGAGGCAGCACTAGCGTGCTTAACACCGTTTGGATTTCATCGGCTGCAATAACGCCCTGAATTGCAGCAGCAGGTAGATTAGGCAGTCCGCTACGACGCCACATTTCATAGTGCACCACACCCTCAAACATAGACCCAGCAACACGATAGACGCAACTGGCTAATACATTTTTGAAACGCGCACTCAATGGCAAACGATGATAAGCATTGCGCGCAAATCGTTGTAACCGTGGTTTGAGTGTGGCAACGATACGACGCAGCACTCTGCCAATAAATCGCAAAGGTTTAGTAATTTTCCAGGAACGTGAATTAATAACCAACGCATAGTTCAATTGCAAATTCGACAGTTCATTCTGAGTGACATTTAATTCCTCGCTTGTTTTCTGGAGCGAGTCATTCAACTGGCTAATTGTTTTGCTTAACTGTGCGATCTCGCCCTTCACAGAAAACAAATCTTCGCGCAACCCTGTTTCACTTATTCGCAAAGTTGTTAATTCTTGGTCCAACGACTTGGCCCACTGAGTGCGCTCTTCCAACTGCAGCTCTAGTGAACCAACCCATTGTGTATGTTCTTCAACTTGCAGCTCTAAAGATTTTGCCCACTGTGTGCGCTCTTCGGCCTGCTGCTCCATAGCTTTGGCCCACTCAGCTCTTTGATGCGCATCTTGCTCTAAGGACTTTGCCCAATCGACGCAAGCTGCCAATTGTTGTGTTAATTCCCGAGCATTGGTTTCCTTATAAACATATTCAATGGCAGCGCTTTCAATATCATCAAATAATAAAAAATCAGCCTCTAATTTTTCATTGTTATGGCGATAAAACTGCAACAGCTCGGCTGATATATTCTTGCCATTCGCACCTAAAAACAGCCGAAGCAATGAATAAATTTCTACTACGGCCAAAGGGCAGTCTGAATCTTTCTTAAGGGATGTGTTGTCGAATTTAGTATGCTGAAGCGTTTTATCCAGAAAGTGAGTCGAAAATTCCTCGGCAGCTTCAAGATTAACAACTAAATCTAATCTCTCTGCCAAGTATTGAACTACTTCAAGCGGTTGTTCCATTAGCTCGTCATAATCTAATCCAATGAGCAGCAAATCACTGGATTCAGTTACTATCGATAAATTGTAACTCAGCCATAATAAATAGCCCTTTTTCAGCGGAGTTTTGTTACGTTGACGCAAAGAATTGGCAACACTCAAAGGATGGCGTAGGCAAAATACATAGCGGACATCGCAATTGATACGTTCGAAAACTAATCTCCAAAATTTTAATAATTTGGAGACTCGCGGATCTTTAAATCCGAAGACATCAACTTCTGCTATTTTTTGCTTAACAAGATTAATGGCTTTCTCTAGGTATCCCATTCCTACTAATTTAGCGACATCCTCATCTCTAACGAGAGATAAACTGAACCAATGCTGCTCTATTGCTTCAAGCATTTCTATATTGAGTTGATTGACAGCCTTATCTTCAAAAAAGCCTTTAGGGTTATCACTCCCTGCGGGCATAAAATCATCCCCAAGACTAACGCCAAGGCAAGACAATGCTTTAACCACCGCACTGGTTCCACTGCGATGCATGCCTAATACAACAACTAATTTTTTGATTTTATCCACACAAAATCTCTTAAAATTTATTTAACAGCGTCTATCGACTGCAAATATTGAACGATACGTTGTACGCATGCCTCGGCAGTCATTGCACAAGTATCCAGCACCAACTCTGGATGTTCAGGGCGCTCATATGCACTATCGATGCCCGTAAAGTTTTTCAATTCCCCACGCCGAGCTTTAGCGTACAACCCTTTAACATCGCGTTGTTCACATTCGCTCAAAGGCGTATCAACAAACACTTCTATAAACTCATCGTCCAAAAACAACTTGCGCGCCATACGTCGTTCGGAAGTATACGGGGAAATAAACGACGCTATAACAATTAAACCTGCATCGACCATCAAACGTGCCACTTCTCCAACTCGGCGAATGTTCTCAACGCGATCCGCTTCGGTAAAACCTAAATCGCGATTCAACCCATGACGAAGATTGTCGCCATCCAGTAAATAAGTATGCAACTTTTCATCAAACAACCGCTTCTCAAGTAAATTTGCAATAGTGGATTTTCCAGACCCTGACAAACCCGTTAACCAAATACAGAGTGCTTTTTGCTGTTTAAGCTGAGCGCGAGAATTTTTATTAATACTGAGCTGCTGCCAGCGAATATTGGTGGCACGATGCAGAGTGAATTCAATGCTTCCATTGCCCAAGATTTCAGAAGTCTGCACATCCAGTATGTCAAACTCTTCTCCATCCTCAAGCAGAATCGCCTCAGCGGTACTTATATTGATAAGCGCACGTTCATTTGCATTTATTTTTTTTGCAGAGAGATGTTCGCTTGTAAGCTCTTGCTCGCGATGCTTAATATTCGTGACAGTAAATATATTTTTTTGAGATTTTGTCACGAGACAATATGTACGGCCAGCCACTAATGGACGCGAGGCTTGCCACAAAACTTTGGCCTGAAATTGATCCGCTGATTGTGTCACGCTTATTGTTCCTCCCAGCCCATATCAATAGGCAATGGAAATAAACCAGTAAATTTATTGATTACGCAACATCCAATCGATAGTCTTACATATACCAGTTTCAAAACTTTCCAATGGGCGATAGCTTAACTCTGCATGACACTTGCTAGGGTCTATAGCATAGCGACGATCATGCCCTAATCGATCAGCGACAAAGGTGATTAGTGATTTAGCGGTACTACCATTTGCGCAAGGCGTTAATGGAAATCGCGTTAATAACTGATCATCCCGTAGTAAGGCTTTATCCAATAAGTCGCAAATCAAATTGACGATATCAATATTGCGCCATTCGTTTTCGCCACCCACGTTATAAACCTCTCCCACCTTGCCACGCTGTAAAATCAAATCAATTGCACGGCAGTGATCTTCTACATACAACCAATCGCGAATATTTTTCCCATCACCATAAATAGGAAGCATTTTTCCATTTAAAACATTTTTAATGATTAATGGGATTAACTTTTCACTGTCTTGGTAGGGACCATAATTGTTTGAGCAATTACTCGTGGTTACATGCAGCCCATAGGTATGGTGATACGCACGAACCAAATGGTCTGATGCAGCTTTAGATGCAGAATAAGGAGAGTTAGGTGCGAAGGGAGTCTGCTCATTAAAGGCTGGCGCAGATTCGGTTAATGAACCATAAACTTCGTCGGTAGAAACATGGTGAAACCTATGGTTAACAATGCCTTTATCCAACCAATATTGCTTTGCCACTTTTAATAAAGTATGTGTACCCAACACATTAGTTTGAATAAAAGCGTCAGGCCCTGAAATGGAGCGATCCACATGAGACTCTGCTGCAAAGTGCACTATGGTATCTACTTGAAATTTTTCAAATATATTTTCAACCAATTTTTGATCGCAAATATCACCATGCACAAATGCGAGCCCTCTTGCCTCAAGTTCAAGAAGGTGTTCACGATGCCCTGCGTACGTTAACACATCCAATACAACCAATTGATCCTGTGGATACTGAGCCATCCAATAATGACAAAAATTTGCACCAATAAATCCGGCGCCGCCAGTAATCAATATTTTTTTCATGCAACTGTCTTCAATTTATTCAGAGTAACTAACATTTTTCTTAATGCGCTGCGCCAGTGAATAGGTTCAATCTCAAGCTGCTGCCATGTAAGCGCTTTATCCAAAACACTAAACGCAGGACGCATTGCAGGCGTAGGATACTCAATAGTCTTTATTGGCTTAATTTTTGGAATATGTGTTAACAAACCCAAATACGCAGCCTCCTCCACTATAGCATTTGCAAAGTCATACCAACTCGCAGTACCCGCATCAGAAAAATGCCACAACGTGGACGCAGGTTGTCTTTCAATAATATTCCAGATCATTTGTGCCAAATGTACTGCATATGTTGGCGTTCCAATTTGATCTGCCACGACACTCAATTGTTCTCGTTCGGAGGCTAGACGAAGAATAGTCTTAACAAAATTGGCACCATGCTCAGCATAAACCCACCCAGTTCTAATAACGTGATATCTACAATTTGACGCAAATAAATACTGTTCAGCCTTTAGTTTTGTAATGCCATATACATTAAGTGGATTAACGCGATCTAATGGTTCATAAGGTCTAGCTTGCTTTCCATCAAAAACAAAATCGGTAGAAACCTGAATGAAAAGCGCTTTATTTTTACTACACCATTCCGCTATGTATTTTACAGCTTCAGCATTTACGGCATGAGCCAATGCTGACTCAGCTTCAGCTTTATCAACTAGAGTAAATGCTGCCGCGTTAATAATAACATCTGGCTTTTCTTGATTTAAAAACATCTCCACAGCAAAAGCATTAGATACATCCAACACTTTTTTATTTACGGGCGTGAGAATAAGATATTGATCATTAATTTTACTGGGAGCCACCGCCTGTAAAGCAGTACCCAACTGACCATTAGCACCTGTAATTAAGACCTTCACAGATAAACCTCTGACTCTATCAGTACTTTTGCTTCGATATCTTTCGCTGATAGCGTAGGTAAGTCAACCAACGGCCACTGAATTTTTAAAGCAGGATCATTCCACAATAAAGAACGATCATACTCCGGAGCATAGTATTCCGTACATTTGTAATACAACTCCGCGTGCTCACTTACAACACAAAAGCCATGTGCGAAACCAGGCGGAATCCATAGCATTAATTTATTCAATTCCGACAAGTTCACACCCACACTTTGCCCAAATGTAGCCGATGATTTCCGCAAATCCACAGCCACATCAAATACTTCTCCCGAAATGACACGCACTAGCTTTCCTTGAGGCTGTTTAATTTGATAATGCAGGCCTCGTACAACATTTTTAAGTGATGAACTTTGATTATCCTGTACAAACTTGACATCGATTCCGGCATCATCGAACCACTTCTGGCGAAAGCTTTCATAAAAATAACCGCGTTCATCACCCCACACCTTGGGCTTAAATATCAACACATCGGGAATAGCTGTTTTAATAATTTCCATTAGAAAACTCGGTCATTCATAATCTCTAGTAAATATTCACCGTAACCACTTTTAAGCAATGGTTCAGCCAAACGTGTTAGTTGCGTCTTATCGATGTAACCCATTCGATAGGCAATTTCTTCTGGACAGGCAACTTTTAAACCCTGACGCTTTTCAATGGTCTGAATAAATTGACTCGCAGCTAAAAGATTGTCGTGTGTACCTGTATCCAACCAAGCAGCTCCACGGCCTAGCAATTCAACCGTTAATTGACCGCGCTCTAAATAGATTTTATTAACATCTGTAATTTCTAGTTCGCCACGCGCAGACGGTTTAATTGATTTTGCGATCTCAATAACGCTATTGTCGTAAAAGTACAATCCGGTAACAGCGTATTTGGATTTGGGTTGTATCGGCTTCTCTTCAAGGGATAACACGCTGCCGTTATCATCAAACTCCACGACACCATAAGCACGAGCGTCATCCACATGATAACCAAAGACAGTTGCACCACTGGTGCGCGCATCCGCATTTTGTAAGAGCCGCGAAAACTCATGCGCGTAATAAATATTATCGCCAAGCACCAAAGCACAGCTATCATCACCAATAAAATCTTCGCCGATAATAAAGGCTTGCGCCAAACCATCAGGCGATATCTGTTCGGCATATTCAATTCGCACCCCCCAATCGCTACCATCACCCAATAATTCTTGGTAGGTAGGCAAATCACGCGGTGTAGAAATAATTAAAATCTCGCGAATACCCGCCAACATAAGCGTTGTAAGCGGATAATAAATCATAGGCTTGTCGTAAATGGGTACGATTTGCTTACTAATCGCTTTGGTTAGCGGATAAAGGCGTGTACCTGAACCACCCGCTAAAACTATTCCTTTTCTCATCATTCTCTTCTCGGAAGCCATTAAATATATTTCAGATATTTCATCTCTTCAAAACACAAATCAAGAAGCATTGCATGCTCTGTAGCATCATGATCTTGATCGCGTTTTTTAATTTTGGCTTGTGGAATTTTAATAGAGTCTTGGAAACTCAACCTTTTATTGAGCCCCCGCAACAAATCGATTGGATTTTCGATTAGATCTTCATAACGCCACAATAATATTTTATCCTGCTGATCAAGCAATGTACGCGCTAGGAGTCTCCACAATAGAACTCTTCGCAATGCTGACTCTGGTTGACTATCAATTTCTAGCAATGCTTCTCTCTGCTGGGTACTCCATGCTATAAAATTAGGATGAGCAACTGGAAAACTTGAGACTTTTGCCTCTGCTAAATGTGAGAATGTATTTCTCCAAGAGGCCAATGTGTCTAATGGGTTTCTAATCATTGCAATTATTGGCCAATCTAGCTTTACTAAGTTTTCTAGCGATGCCAAGTAAGCCAGCGTATTTTTTGATCCCAACCAAAAATCACTTCTTTCAATTGGCGGAAGATACCATTCTTGCCTGTCAAGAATGGCAGTATCTTCGATTACCTTCCCATTCTTTACCTTGTTAGCAATTAGTTGCCCGGATAATACTCGCTCGCGACATTCGGCATAATACAACGCGATGCCCGAGGCGTCTGTTCTAGATTGTAATTGAGAAAAAATTTCGCCCGGCTCATTAATCACCAGCCAATTATTTTGCGAATCTAACAAACTGGTTAAGTAGCTTGTACCGCTACGAGGAATGCCAGTAATGATAAAATTGCGCTGCGGTTCTTTATACATTACACATGGTAGACGACACGCAAGAAGCACTTTCCAATTATCAAATTGCTGCACTAATTGTGACAGATACGGGCATTTGGCTAATGCCTGTTGAAATAGCATACGCAGACGCGGTTCTCTCAAAATAACACTTGGCGTATGGTAATGACACACACCCACTTGCTGCTCACCTAATGAACGTAGGTGCGCGGGATAATTGAAGAATTCGGGAAGAGGTGACCAGCTGCCCACTTTTTGCATTGCAATCGGTAAGGATATTTGGTCAAGCCATGGATATTTATTCTCCAAATTCAACGCGGTATCATTTAGCAATAATGCACTTTTATTCCACTCTAAGGATAGCTTTTGAGGGATTTTTGTAGCAATAAACCCAGCATTAAAATATGGAAGGGACAATTGATTACTAACCGTTAAACGAACGCGCCTTTCCGGCAACGCAACGTCTAAAGCGGTATACACTTTTTGCCAAGAGCTTTGATTACCCCAAGTACCAAGATCTGCAGGTTTCGCTCCGCTTTCATTATTTTTTAATGCTTCCTCTAAACTCCAGTGCGATAGGGACAACATATCAGAATCGAGAAAACACCCAACAGCATTTTCGGGCAACAAACCTAAAGCAGAAATTTTATTGCCAATAGGATAATCACTGCCAAATACTGGCGTGAATTTTTTAATTTCAACCGAAAGCTCTTTAAGTGCACTGAGCGTGAGTGCAGACAAATCACTCCAATCTTTATAGTCTGGGCAAGCCGCAATTAGATTAACAGCCATTCCATGTGTTTTTCTTAAAGACCATGCAAGCAATAATGCTTTTAATTCAAGCTCACCTTTTTGACAAACGAAAACAATATTCAAAACAAATCCTCACAGCGACCTTTTAGATCTATTACGGCGTCAAAACGTTTTTCAGGTGCGGTAACCGTAAAATCAACAATTCCTACTTGTTTATCAATTAAGTTGATGTGATCGATGCTGTCGGTATCATCTAAACGTAAGGTAATTGCGTAATCACCAGACTGAAGATTTGCATCAAAACTATAACGCACACAGATTTCACCGGCAGAATCTGCAATTATTGTTTTGCCACCATAAAGATTATTGAACCCAAATAGGTTATAGCCACGGCTGTCTCTAACCGTCATTTGAATGCGTGGGTGCTTCAGCTCTGTAGAAATGCTTGCTTTAACTTCTAATACTATTCGTTCGCCTTGGCCCACAACAATTGAACTGCCTATAGCTTCGCGACTGCGGAGTGACGCTTGGGTGATGCGCCCTATTTTACTGCTGTAGCTGAGCGCGACTTCGGGGGAACTCTGGGCGCGCTCTAATTTATTTTGTGCTGCCGCACGCTCACGTGTTTCGGCTAAATAAATTTCTGTACCTTCTTCCGGGTCACCATCATAAATAAGACGCCCTTTATCCAAATAAAGAACTCTATTGCAATAGCGCTTAATTAATTGCACATCGTGAGTTACCAAAAGAACTGTTACGCCCTGCTGCATAAGGCGCTCCATGCGTTCTAGGCATTTCGCTTGAAAGCCTACGTCCCCCACAGACAAAGCTTCATCTACCACTAATATATCGGCATTTACAAAACTGCTGATGGCAAATGCTAAACGAATTACCATTCCACTGGAGTAAGTTTTTACCGGCTGAAATAAAAAATCACCAATGTCGGCAAAGGCAACAATTTCATCGTAGCGAGACTTTATTTCATCGGGCGTTAGCCCTAGCAAAGCGGCGTTCATGAATAGATTATCATGGCCGGTGAAGTCAGGATTAAAACCGGAGCCTAACTCTAACAGCGCAGCAACGCGGCCTTGCACCTGAACACTACCACTGGTGGGTTGTAAAATACCGCAAATAAGTTGCAGCAAGGTAGATTTACCAGAGCCATTTACGCCGACTAAACCGATAATCTCACCTTGCTCTACTCTAAAGCTGATATTGGTGATGGGCCAAAACTCTTTAAAAAAAATTTTCTTTCCGCGAAATAAAGACTGCTTAAGCCTATCCGCAGGATTTTCAAAAATTTTGTAGCACTTACTGAGCTCATGCACTTCTATCATTAAGACTTACTCATGAAGGCTTTTTGAGTGATGCAGGAACAACTGCTAGTTTTTTTGCAGCCAAATATTCCAAAAGCACAAATAGCTCTTCCACACTTTTTAAAGACTCAAGATCAACCAAGTAAACTCCATGGACAACAAATGTAGGCGTTTTAAAAATTTTTGCCTGTTTGGTTAAAGCTGCTGATCCCGCTAGACGTTGTTTTACAGCATCGCTTTTCCACGTATCCCAAAATTTCTCTTTGTTTACTTTATGTTGCGCTAAAAAACTATTAACTCGATCTGCACCCTGAAGCTTGGTTTGGTCGGTTTGAAAAATAACAAATCCTGTTTCATACATTTCACCCAGAATACCCATAACCTCAAAGGTATGGAACATACGTGCTTCATCGACCATTGCACTTTCAGAATGTGCCGGCACTAAAGTTACGCCAATTTTGGTTGTATTACTCCATTCTGCAATTACAGGCGACAATTGAAAACAGGTTTTACAGCCATAATACATAAACTCCATTACTGGCGCGGTAGGGTCTGTTGGTAGAGGCTGGGGTAATACCTGATAATGTTTGCCTGCAACAAAAACCTTATTTATTGGTTGCTCTTTTAATACTGAGTTATCAGCCGCTAATACACTCATGCATTGCATACTTAACGCACTTGTTAACGCCATTAAAACGCGCTGTATCATATTATTTATCCTAAGAGACTTGTTGAAAGAAAAACTAATTTAGCGGGTTATTATAAGTTGAATCCATAAAAAAAGGCTCCCGAAGGAGCCTTTTTTATTTCACAGCTAGCTTGCGCTAGCCGTGAAAACCACTAACACAAATTAGTTACTAGTGTTAGAAGTACCAGATTGGTCATTACCCAAACGACTGTCATCACCAGAGTAGGTGGTAGAAGTCATGTTAACCAATACGCCAGCTGGAGTACGGATCAAACCAAGAGCTTCACATGCTGGGAAAGCACCTTGAAGCACTAAGCGGTGACGACCAGCAGTAGCTGCTGCGTAAGTTGGCATCTTAGCACCTAAGTAGGTACCAGTATTTTGGTCAGCGGCAGTGTGAAGCACTGTAGTTGCGTGACCAGCCAAAGATGTTACCAATGTTGAGTTAACATCGATTTTTTGACCATCTTCAGTCCATACGAACGCACGAACAGAACCAGCTTTCCCAGATACGTTAGTTAAACGAATGAACGCATCGTCAGATGAACCAACAGTTGGTAAGTTGAACAAAGTTACTTGGCAACCATTACGCAAGATCGGACCGTAGTTGAAAGTACTTACAGAACGAGTGTAACGTGGGTTGAAGTATTCAATTTTCAAGTTAGCATCAAAAGTAGTTGCTTCTGGGATAGCTGCAGTTCCGCTAGCAACGGCACAAACGTTATAACCAGTTTGCAATTGAATGCTGTCTTGGCCAGTCAAGCTGATTTTCACTGAGTTAGCATCACCAGTTACTGGAGCACCTACGAATGAACCACCTGGAGTAGTAACGGCACACGCTGCAGTTGACAAGTAAATTGCACTGTAACCAGCAAGGCTTGAAGCTGAAGTCAAGGTAACAGCGATATCGTCAGAACCTTGGAAATCGAATTCGTCACCGTTTTCTTTCTTCAACAAAGTAGTGTCAGCAACATAACCAGTTAAGTTACGAACTACTTTCAAGGTACCCAAAGTAATCAATTTGCTGTTGTTAGTCTCATCGAAATCAGATGAAGCGGCCAAACCAGTTTGCGCAAGACCAGTACCAGTAAAGGTCTTCTCGG
>DAOORH010000027.1:0-16151 GCA_035389145.1 Cellvibrio sp. | reverse complement strand
CGGCCTATCCCATTCTTAAAAGACGCGGTTGGCCATTTACGTTTTTTGTAAATACGGATGCGGTGGGTTCCGGTAAGTTATTTGTGACTTGGGATCAATTGCGTGAAATGGCCAAGCATGGTGTGACCATTGCAAACCACACGACCAAACATGACCACATTGTGCGGTTACAAAAAAATGAAACGCAAGATGCTTGGAGTGCTCGCCTCCTGGCTGATATCAATGCCGCGCAGAAAAAAATAGAAACTGAAATTGGCTCAGCGCCAAAACTATTTGCCTACCCCTATGGCGAATACAATGCTGCGGCTAAAAAGCTATTAAAAGATTTGGGCTATGTTGCATTTACTCAGCAAGCTGGGGTCTTGGGGGCAGGGACAGATTTGCAAACGCTGCCGCGCTTTCCGTTTGGCGGTAGCTATACGGATTTGCCAGGATTTATTGAAAAGGTAAATGCCTTGCCTATGCCGGTTAAAAACATTGAATTTTATTCGGAAAATAAAAAAACGCTGGGCGATATGGTGTTAACTGCAGGTGCTAAACCTTATTTAGTGTTAAGGCTGGGCGATAAGTCGTTGCTGCAAAAAGTGCGCTGCTTTTCATCTAATGAAGAAGCGATTAATGTTGAGGTGCGCGATGAGCAATTGTGGATTCAAGGCAAGCAAGCATTACCTTCGGGGCGCACTAAATTTACCTGCACTGCTGCCAGCAACCAGCGCGGGCGTTATTATTGGTTTACGCAGTTGTGGTTAGTTGCGGATAAAAATGGTGACTGGACTTATAAGGATTAATTTGGCGACAAACTTGTAGAAAATAACTGACGAATAGAAAATTATGTGACGTAAGTAGTTGCTCCTCTGAATTAGGGGGGGGGTAGCATTGGCTCCGCTTAATATCAAGCAACAATAAATATTTAAGGAGCTAATGATGGGCAACAAATTTAATTTTTTAATCGCTTTTTTATTAATGTTCAGTTCGCAGTTAGTTTTTTCTCAAAGCGAAATAACTATAACCGGTACGCGAGGACCAGCAGGTGGTGGTGTAGGATTAGCTCCGCCTGGTAGTGTTTATGATAGAACAGAGGAACAAGCTAAAAAAGCTGCCGCTGAAGCTGCTGCTAAAGCGGAAAAGGAATCTAGAGATAGAGCAAGGTTAAGTTGCAGAACAAATAATTTGGCGATTCGGATGGCTTGTATGAATGACGCGAGAGCTTTATATGAAAAAGCTAGCGCGAGATGTGATGCATACACCCTTAACGCTCTTTTTTACGGCGGTATAGCTACTACAGGTGTCGCTGTTATTCCTGCTGTGATAGTGGGTGGAGGATTTACCGTTGCTGCATTGAATTGTGCGAGCGATGCTGAAGGAGCCCGAGATAGACATTTGCAGGCGTGCCAAGATACTTTCGATTCATTCGAACTACGGGTCTGTTCATCTATATAGCGAGGTAAAATAAATGCAAACAAAACATAACAGTCGCTCGCTTGAAATGATTGGAAAATTCTTCGGTTTTGCGATTATTGTCGTAGTCGGTACGCATTGGTTTTTCAATGGCAGAGAAGAACCTCAAATTAAATCCAATCAGGTGACTATAGCTCATGATTCATATCAAGAGTTTGCCAATCATGAACCCACCCCAAATATTAGCTCGGAAAAAAATAATGCAGGTGAAACTAAGGATTTATCACACGCCGATTTGAGTGATCATGATTCTTGGATGAAAGATATGGGATACTCCAGAGCTGAAGATCAGAGTAATTACGCTTACTATGATGATAAAACAATTTTAGCTCTGGCAAAGAACAATGATCTTCTTGCTATTAAAGCGCTAGCCAAAAAGGCCATTGATAATCATGATTTCGAAGCTGCTAAAAAATACTATTGGCATGCCGCTGCTGTGGGAGCAACTCCTGCTCTTGATCAATTAGCGTCACTTGCGGAGCCGACTCCTTACGATAAAGAGCAGGGAATGCCTTATGTAAGATCCAAGTTTTTTGATGAGCTAGCAATTTGTAAGGTTATAGAAATGCGGGGCGATATTGGAATGGCGAGAATAGCTTCTAAAAATGCGATTAATAACTATGAGCATTATTTTGGGGTGCCGGAGTTGAGTCAAGCCGATCAGCAACAGATTCTTCAGCTTGCAGGGCAAAAGTATTCTGAGTTGCAAGCAACGAGAACTATGCTTGGTTTGGGAGACTTTAAAAACTCCACGTCTAAGTTAGTGGAGGTTATTGAAAAAAGATAAGGATAAGTACTTTTCATTACTGCAAACGAGTTTAAATATTCAAACTCGTTTGCAACTCATCCAACATAGTATTCAACGCAGTGCGCAGTGCGTGCAGTAAATCTTCCGCTACTTTTTCTTGGTGTAACTCCAATTCAATTTGCAAGGCGATGGCTTGCAATTCTACTGCGCCAATAGTGCCCGCTAAAGATTTAAACGAGTGTGCTTGGTAGAGCGCTTGGCTAAAGTTGTGTTCGGTTACGGCGCGTTCAATATCATCTGCAATGGTGCGGCGTTCATTTACGAAACGTTTTATTAATTTTAAATAGAGTGTTTCGTTATTCAGTAATCGCTCCAGCGCTTGGTCTACATCCAAACCAGAAATGCGATAGAGCCGCGATAGTACTCGTGTCGATTCGCTGGTGGAGTTGTGCTCTTTGGCTTTTACTTGTGGGGCAAAACTCGGTTGCTGAGTAAGTTTTTGTGTGTGCCAGCGCAGCATGGTGCCGTAGAGAATTTCGGGGTAGATGGGTTTGGAGATGTAATCGTTCATGCCCACACTCAAGCAGCGTTCACGATCTCCCATGAGGGCGCCAGCCGTCATAGCGATAATTGGCAGGCGATCAAAACGCTCTTGTACTCGCAGATGGCGAGTTGCCTCCATGCCGTCCATCACTGGCATTTGCACATCCATAAGTACAATATCAAAAGGCAGCCGTTCTAACAGTTCCTGAGCCTCTAAGAGTTCTAGGGCTTCTTGCCCATTGTTAGCGGTCGTTACCTTTGCCTTCACTAAATAGAGCAACTCTTTCACCACATCTTGGTTGATGTCGTTATCGTCTACTAGCAGCACGCGGCAGCCGGCTAATTTTTTATAGGCGCTTAAATCGAGTTGTGTGTTTTGCTCGGCGCGCACATAGGTATTTTTAAAGAGGCTGGAGACCGTCTCATAGAGTTCAGAGGCAATAATGGGTTTGCTAATAAGCGCATCAAACAGGATTTCAGCGTTAACGCCTATAGCCTGTTTGTTGTGTGTGCACAGGAGCACTAACTTGGTTTGTGGCGCCAGTGGCCAAAGGCGAATTTGTTCGGCAGTTTCAATGCCTGTGAGGCCGGGCATTTTCCAGTCCAGCAAAATAACATCGAAGACTGTGGTTTCACCATCTTGCGGATGAATCAAATTCAAGGCCGCGGCACCGGAGTCTACGCTGGTGACGTTCAGCTCTAGGTTGCGCAGCTGTTTTTCCAAAATTGCCCGCGCTTCGGCATTGTCGTCTACCAGCAGGACCTGTTTACCTTGAATGCTACTGGTGTCAAATTGCGCTTCTTTAGGTGCAGCACTTTTTGCGAGACTTAGCTCTACCGAGAAGGTGCTGCCAATGCCGGGCTCGCTCTCAATGTTGAGCTCGCCACCCATGAGTTCTATTAAATTTTTAGAGATGGTGAGCCCGAGCCCAGTGCCTTCAAAGCGCCTGGTAGATGAGCTATCGAGCTGGTGAAAGGGTTTAAATAGTTGCTCAAAATCTTCAGCGGGTATACCTATGCCGGTGTCTTGCACATCGAATCGCAACTTTACGAGACTGTCAGTTTCGCTGAGTTTGCAGGCGCGCACTAGTACATTGCCGGCTTCGGTAAATTTAACGGCGTTGCTGGCGAAGTTAATCAGAATTTGCCCCAGCCGCAGTGCATCGCCATTGAGCTTATCGGGCAGGCTTGGGTCTATATCCAACAGTAGCTCTAGTCCTTTGGCATCGGCTTTATCCCAGAGCAGTGCCAGTAAATTATCGAGGGTTTGTTCGAGGGAAAAGTCTGCGGTATCCAGCGTCATCTTACCCGCTTCGATTTTGGAGAAATCCAAAATGTCATTGATGATGGATAGTAAATGCTGGCTGGATTGGTGGATACGTTCTAAATAACTACGTAACTTGGGGTCGTCGGAAACCAGTGTGGCCAAATGTGATAGCCCGATAATCGCATTCATAGGTGTGCGTATTTCATGACTCATGTTGGCGAGGAAATCGGATTTAGCCTGCGCTGCCTGTTCCGCATCAAGTTTAGCCTCCTCAAATTGTGCGGTGCGCTGCGCGACCATAGTTTCCAGATTGATCCGAATCGCATCTAGCTCTTGTGCATTTCGGGTCTGTTCGGATATATCCATGAGAATAGTTCCCACGGCATAAATCAATTTGGTGTCGGCATTCAAAATAGGAAAGCGAATAGTCTTCAAGGTGTAGCCGGTGTATTCTTTAATCGTTTCAATCACTTGACCGGTGCGCATGACCTCGTTGTGATCAAGGTTGAGCTCCGTAATGTATCTTTGTGGTGTGTTTATGACGTTGTCGGCTTTGCCAAGAATTTGGCTTCTAGGGACGTGTAGATATTGTTCCATGGCCTTATTAACCACTAAAAAATGCCCGCGGGTATCACGCATATGAGCCACGCCTGGGAAGTTGTCTATGAAGGCACGCATGCTCTGCTCGCGCTCGGCGATGGACTTGCGGCTGCGGACGAATACCACTGTAAGTAAATTAATGAGAATAATGGCCAGAGTCGTCAACCCAATAATCGCTCTAGAGGCAAACTGGAAAGGGCCGTAAACCTCATTCCCATCCTGCTCGACCACAATGCCTATATCCATGCCGGGCAACCATTTTACTGCCCCCACAACGCTCACCCCTCGATAGTCTGAGTAGCCGTCGATAAAGCCACTTTCGCCTTTTTGTATGGCAAGGCTAAAGCCTTGGGTTAGCGGGTTATTTTTGGTGTTGTTAATAAAAGTACCGGTGCGTGTTTTGCTGGGTACACGCGCTTGTAAGCCCTTTACGTAATTGGGTGCTGCACTGGTGGTGGTTTTATTGAGCGCTATTGCCTGCCCAAAGCGGGTGGGCGATAAGATGTTGCCTTGACGGTCTACCGCATAAGCTTCGCCGGTTTTGCCTGAAAAGCCGGTGCTGAGCATGGCGAAAAAATTGCGCTCGGGGTTCTGGCGTAAACACAAGACGCCGAGCAACTTTTCGCCCTTAGTGATATGTGCACAGCCGAGTTGAATCAAGGTGCCCGGTTCTCCAGTGCCATTGGGCATCCGCACCTGATAAGTCGTTTCCATGGGGCGCCCCATAGCGCTTCCCTCACGCAAGGCTTTGGCAATGACCTCGCGAGAAATGGGCGATATAACGGGTTTTCTCGCGACTGAAGGGCTGCTGGCTAAAACAATGAACATGTCGGGCGTGATAATAGAGTGGCCGTCATAGCCGCGCCCTAAATAAATGGGCCGCAACCATTGATCCATCTTAACGCCTGCGGTCTCGGCATTGATGTTACCTCTAATGAGATTGTCGACCAGCTCAATCAGCTCTGGGTCTTCGGCAATTGCATGCACGCCTGTGAGGTATTCGTGCTGCCACAACTCCAGCAGGCCAGTGGTTGCTTGTAAGCGCGTTAAAATATGGTGAGAGATATTCTCGCGGTCGTGGGCATAGATGGAGCGCACGGATAGCGTTGAAACAGCAACCAGTAGCAAACTGATGCCAAGAGAAAGTAATAAAGGTGCATATTTCCCTAACTTCATAAGCCTTGTTTCTTGTCTTGGCAGTCACTTAACATTGGTGTGACGCGCTGACCATTATTGTTTGGTTAAGGCTGACCTCGACACAGCGCTTTGATTAGCATTGCATGGTCGTTCAGCCAAGGTAGTACATCGCAGGCGGGCATAGCAGGTGAAAACAAAAAGCCTTGAATTTCATCGCAACCCATATCGCGCAATACACGCAATTCTTCTAGTGTTTCCACGCCCTCGGCCACGGTGGTTAAGCCCAAACGTTGGCCCATATCGAGTGCAGATTGCACTATGTTGCACAGATGTTCGCTCTCATTTACGCGGCATACAAACGTGCGGTCTAGCTTTAACTCGCTAAAGGCGATGCGCGACAGCTGTTGCATGGACGAAAAGCCCGTGCCGTAATCATCAATGGAAAACCCGAAGCCATTGAGTCTCAAGCGGCCGATAGTGCCCAAGGCTGCTGCTTGATCTTTCATTAAAGCACTTTCTGTGATTTCCAAGAGAATTTTTGTGGGCGGAATGTTGGCTTGCTTCACTTTGCGAATTACATCATCCGCAAAATGACGATCTTCAAGAAGATTCACCGCAATATTGAGGGAGATAATGGGGAACATGTCTAAACTGTTCCACGCATTCATATCGGCCAGCACCGAATCAAGCATGGATAAGGTAAGGTCTTTCAATAGGCCGTGATCACTGGCGATTTCAATGAAATCGCTGGGTGGTATTAACCCTTTCAGTGGATCGCTCCAGCGAGCCAAGGCTTCAAATCCAACGACCTTGGCTTGCTTGAGCGAAACCTTTGGCTGATAAAAGGGTTTGATGTGATTGAGCCGAAGTGCGCGCTTAATATCTAAGGCAGAAGGGCGGATTTGCTGCGCCTTTGGCGTTACTAAGCGCGCAGGTTGAAAACGCTCTAAATTGAGCAGAAGGTCTTGACCGTCGAGGGGTTTTGGCAGCGCGCCGAGCATGGGCATATTGCATGCGCGCACCATGCTACCCAAGGTATCCAACAACATACCATCGGCACTGCTGACGATAATGATGGAGATTTGTGGGTTGAGTTTGGCAACCTCTTGAATGAGTTCAATGCCATCCATGCCGGGCATATGTAAATCTACCAGCATAACTGCCGGGTGAACTTTTTGGCTGCGCAATAGTTGCAGCGCAGCCAAGCCGCTATCGGCTTCATAAATCAGCTCGAGGCCCATGCTCCGTAGTAGCTCAGAGGACACCAACCGCTGTAAATCGCTATCGTCAACCACCATCACACCGGCATGCAAAATGGCACTGTGTAGTGTTGATCTCCTTACGCCCTTTGCTTCAACCCCTGAGTTCATATGAGGTGCTGGACTCCTAGGCTTGTGAACGACGATAAATGGATGGACGCACCAGCTTAAGCTCCGTATCCAAACCAATGAGCGATTCTGAATGGCTAGTCACCAGCCAACCGCCCGGGCGCAATTGCGCATAGAGGTTGCGTAATACTTGTTTTTTCACGTCGCTATCAAAGTAAATCATCACATTGCGCACAAAAATAATATCGAACTGGCCGAGGTGAGTGGCCTTATCCAAAAGGTTGTGCTGTACAAAATTCACTTGCCTGCGTAGCTCTGGGTCTACCATAAACATGCCTTCGTAAGGGCCAGTGCCGCGGCGGCAATATTTTTTCAGGTATTCCGCTGGCATTTGCTCCAAACGCTGCATGCGGTACAAGCCCTGTTCAGCTGTTTCCAGCATGCGCACAGAAAGATCGCTGGCGGTTAATTCCCAGCCTGTTGCGCCCAGTTTTTCGTTGAGTGTCATCGCCAAACTATAGGGCTCTTCGCCGCTTGAAGCCGCTGCACACCACACGCGTAGTGGGCGGTTTTGAATGCTGGGCAACATTAAGTTTGCCAACTGCTTGAAATGTTCTGGCTCGCGAAAAAAGTAGGTTTCGTTGGTGGTCAGTAGATCCACTGCGTGAGTGCGTTCCGCCGCGCTCGCGGCAGTAATCAGATAAGTCGAGTAGCTATCAAACTCTTTAAATCCCAATGACAGCATGTGGCTGCGTAAACGCGTAATAATCAGCTGTTGCTTGTGTTCTGCAATAAAGATCCCGCTTTGTTGCTGAAAGAACGCTTGAATCTTGGCGAAAGCAGCACTGCTTAAGAGGTTTGCTTCGGGCGATATATCAAAAACACGCGCATTCATGGTGCTAATACCGGGGTTAAAGGTTCTCACTGCTTGCGCTTGGGTGTGCATATGTCATTACCTTTGAGATCACAAGTTCAGTGTTTAAGGGTGGGGGAGCGCTCTGTGCATCCTGTGCAGGCGCTTTTCCGATATGACACATTGTGAGCGAAGGGCAAAATCGACGAGAGAGTAGAACTACTCAAGACTTGAGAGGGTTATTACGTAAATTTCCCAAAAGTGTGACGCGGGTTGAGTGTTTGAGGTTGGTAGAGAACTGAGTAATGACTTTTTTGAGGTAGGGGCGAAGCGGTGCTGCGAAGGGTATTACATAAACAGCTTAACCAATTCCACCGCTGAGGTGATATGCAACTTATCCATAATGCGCGCGCGATGGTTCTCTACGGTACGTACGCTTATATCTAAGGTGGTGGCTATTTCGCGGCTGGATTGCCCCTGCACCACAAGATCAACTATCTCGCGCTCTTTGGGGGTGAGCAAATCCATACGCGCCTGTTTGCTCGATTGGCTCAATCGCTCGCGATGCAAGGTGCGGCTGTGGGCAAGGGCGGCTTGTACCTTCTCTATTAGGATATGGCCATTCACAGGTTTCTCGACAAAATCGAAGGCGCCCGCTTTCATAGCCTCAACCGCCGCGCTGATTTCAGAATGGCTGGTAATGAAAATAATGGGTGGTGGTGATCCCGTAGTGAGTAGCAAGCGTTGCACTTGTAAGCCACCGATTTCGGGCATACGTACATCGGTAATTACGCATTCACAGGGTGAGGGGGAATAAAAGGCAAGAAACTCTTTGGCAGAGGTAAAGGTATGCACGCGCGCGCCAATGGATTGCACCAGCTCCTTGAGGGTCCAAAGGATGATATCGTCATCATCAACAATGTAAACCACGGATGATGGAATTTTAGAAACGCTCATTAGGGCGGCCATAAGCAAACTTATCCTTAGGGTAATGCTCTTGCGCGAAGAAACTAATATACAGCTTAGCAAAACTTTCTCAAAAATCGACTTTCTTGCGCCACTGCCGAGTCATGAGTATGAATCGGCGTTTGGGCTGAATTGAGCCATCCTTTCAATATGTGTGCAGAATGTCGCTAACGGCGATTATTCAAGCTTTCTAGCGCTAATCAACGAGCGCACTTCTGTGATGTAAACCTCGCCGCGACCACAATATTTTCCAAGGCCAGCGACTAAATTACGTGCCGTAAATTTGCTCTCATCGTGACGAATTTTTGCGCGCAAATCGCGCAAGCTGCGGTAGGCATTGTGGGTGTTAATGTTGCGGTAATAAGAGTTGATGGATTCTTCAATACTATCGAATTTGCGCACTTCATGGGTAGCCGATGCTGCGCGGCGTTTAGGTACAATCCCACAACCTTTTTTGTAACACCACTCGCCAAATAAATTGTTACCTTCCTGCGCGAAAGTGGAGGTGCCCCAGCCAGATTCAATCGCCGCTTGGGCGATCACCATAGCAGGCGGAATAATATCCACGCGCGACAACAAAACATCTATGGCTTGTTTATCGCTAGGATATCTCTCTGTATCAACGAAAAAATCTTCGCGCAAACGATTGAGTTGCTCACGGTCTACAAAACCTAGCTCTCGTTTTTGATCCACTTCTTGTTTAATTTGCAAAAGGCGATCGCGAGTGCTGAGCAGCAATTGATTTTTCTCTTCAACCAGCGGGCGCATAATGCCCACAAATAGTTCAACACGTTCAAGCGGTTGGTTGATCAAGGTTAAATCTGGCAAGAGGGTATTGCTGGTGAGCAAATCGTTATCTATTTCGCCGCTCAATGGGTAGCGCGACAAAACTAAAACCAATACCAAACATCCTAGGGCATAGCCTAAGAGCGCTAAACCTAAAAACCATTGAGAAAAACTTTTTTGCATGATGTTACCTAACATTAAAGATTTAAAATTACAGCTCTAACTGCTTTCGCAACTCTTCCATGCGTTTTACGTTTTCTTCTTTGCTTAGCGGAGTTTCAATCGTTTGTGGTAGCGCGAGAACGCTAGGTGCTGGCAGTTCTTCACCATTCATGACTCGCTCACACAATTTCAAATAATGGCGCTCAAAAATCGGGAATGCAGTTTTTTCCGCATTGCTCGAAAGAAAAAACCAATCGCTCGCGCAACCCGCGTGATAAATCGCTGGGTGGCTCCACGCATAGGCTGCTTTCGGGCTAGGTGCACGGCAGGCTTCTACATAGGCTCGGTGCGCATCAATTAAACCGAATTTTTCGGGGTCGCCTTGGCAGGCACGCATCATGCGATTCAATGTTGGCAAATATTCCGATTCTTCAATCACTTTGCGCGCGCCGCGCAAAATAGTTTCGGGTGCAAATTGGCTCAAACTCTCAATCCAAAGCTTTTTAATTTGGAATAGAACACTATCATCGCTATAAGCTTTGTAATATTGATTGTGGTAATTAATGCGGAAGAGCGCAAAAATTTCATTCAAAGCATCAATATGCGCATCGCTAATAACACGCTCACGACGAAAATTTTGCTGGTTTGCATCACCGTGCCCAGCTGCGGTCTGTGAGGTCTTCTGCGAGGCTTCTATCTCTTGTGCTACGCGTTGGATTAGTGTTTTGCTGTCCTGCATGGTGATTACCTTGCTGAGTAATTGGGGCTAATGCATGCTGTTTAGCCCAGTGATATTTTACGTGTTGCAAAAATTTGGTATTCCACGAGGCGTAAAGCTGATTGCTCTCGCGCCAAAATAAAACAAACTCGGCGACTTGTTTTTTTGCGAAGCTTTCTTCGATATTTGCAAGCTTCAATACATCAAATAAATTACCATTCGGCTGCCAGTTTTCAGGAATGCGTGTCGGCTCTGTATCATGTTCAAGTGCAGACGAATAGCGCACCCATTGGCGTTTCACATGCTGAATAAATTTGCTATTCCATACGCGACCGACTTCTCCATTCTCTTGCCAATAGATAATGAATTCGGGAATTGCATCTTCAACAAAGGTCATACTAATTTTTGCATGCTTAACTAGCGTTTCCAGCGCATCTTCACTGGGTCTCCAGCCTTTATACATCGCTGTTTCTTTTTCTCTCTGTAAAAACTCTTCGTTATTTTCACGTGCTTGACGAGCAAGTTGTGTCTGGTGAGTAACCCAGTTTCTCTTTACATGCGCTAGAAATTTTGACCCCCATGAATGATGAGCCTCACCACGTTCGCGCCAATACAGAATAAAGTCGGGTAATTGCTGCCAGATAAAACTTTCTTCTATATTGTGCTGTCGAATCTGACCAATCACTTCGCGATCTGGCTGCCAATTGGGCGCTATCAGATTGGCACCTGTTCCCATATTAACGATAGGGAGAGCATGAGTAGCTGGTTCGGGCTTGGCTTCATTGAATGCTATACACAGACGTCGGCTTTCCATAAAGGGCGCAGAGGAAAGTAAAATGATTCCCTTGTCGCGCAGGCTTTTGCTAATACGTTGAATATCATGATCACTCCAGAATGGCATAATACGTTCTAAAGTACGTTCCCCCAGTTCTAGCCATTCGCGGTTTTCCCGTTTTATTAGCGGACGCCAAACCGCCATCTCGCTTAAAAGCGAGAGCATACAGGCTTCTTCAAGGCCAATCGTAGCTGCCAACGAAGGCGAAACCAACAAGGGGCGTTCAGGGATTAGGGATGAACTCATGGCGTAATTTGCATCAAAATCTAAAGGTGGAATTGTAGGGGGTATGACGGGGCGATGCTAGCAGAACAGATTGTTAGAGGCGGGCAGGTGTGTTGCCGTGCCTCTACTTTTGAGAATGGACGAGGAAATTAAACTTCCACTGGCGTAGTCGGGTGATTGCCCCACTCGGCCCATGAGCCGTGATAGGCACGAATATTAAAGCCGAGTGCTTTGCCTACTAAATAGGTAAAGCCAGAGCGGTGGTGGCTTTGGCAGTGGGTGATCATGCGTTTATCTGAAGTTAAACCTAAAGCAGCCAAATATTCTTTAGCATCTTTGCGAATGCGCAAACCATCATTGCGATCCATCAGTGATGTCCATTCCGCATTAATCGCACCGGGAATATGGCCGTTCTTTGCAGCAGTTGCGCGTGTGCCGTTATATTCGCCGGGGCTGCGTGCATCCCAGACCACAAAATCGGCTTTATCTAATTCGCCAATAATATCGGGAATTTCAATTACAACATTGGGGTCGAGCTTTATATCAACTGCGCTTGGCGTCAGTGTGGGCACTTCTTGTGTAAGCGATTGACCAGAACCAATCCAAGCGTGCAAGCCACCGTTCAAATAAGAATAATTTTTATGGCCGATGGCATCTAGCGTCCAAATCATTCTTCCCGCCCAACCGCCGCCCTCATCGTCATACACAACAACGTGAGTGTCGGGTGTTAAACCTAAAAATGAAAACACGCGATTAAGTTGTTCAACGGGTGCAATTTTGCCGGGTACTGGCGCTTGGCCAAGCAGAATTTTTTGTGGCGGAACATGAATGGCGCCGTCGATATGGCCTTGCAAATAAGTTTGCTCGGCGCACATATCAATGATTAATAATTTACTGCTCATGGGCTGCGCCAAAAGCGCAGCGAGTTGCGTGGGTTCTATAACAAAAGGAAGAGCCATAGGTATTCATCTCTTTTAAATGTGTAAAAAATCCCCCCGGCTACGCCGACCCCCTTTTTCAAAGTGGGTTGTTACTCCCTCCCTTTGAAAAAGGGAGGGTTGGGGAGGGATTTTTAATTCTCGTTAATAGTTCGCAAAATATATCGATAAGAATCCATTCGCGTTGCACTGATTTTCCCGCTTTCTAACGCGGCTAAAATTGCGCAGCCGGGTTCGTGGCGGTGCGAACAGTCGCGGAATTTACAGTGGCCGAGGAATGGGCGAAACTCAATAAAGCCTTCGAGCACATCGTCCTCTTCCATATGCCATAAACCGAATTCGCGAATGCCTGGTGAATCGATTAATTGGCCACCGCCGGGGAAGTGCAAGAGCGTTGCGCTAGTGGTGGTATGCGTGCCGAGTTGACGTTCAGACAATCCACCTACGCGTAAGTTGCTTTCCGGCAAGAGCGCATTAATCAGCGATGATTTACCCACGCCCGATTGCCCTACAAACACGCTGGTGTAATGAGTTAAATATTCACGAAATTCTTCAAGGCCGGAACCGTTCTTGGTGGAAACCATCAACACTTCGTAACCTAAATCGCGATAGGTTGCTTCTAAATATTTCACTTTATCGCGCGTGGCATCGTCGATGCGATCGGTTTTATTAATTAACAACACCGGCTCAATATCAATCGCATTGGCGGCGACGAGGTAGCGATCAATTAAATTCGCATGAGGTTCGGGGTAGGGCGCAACGACGATAATAATGCGGTCTATATTAGCGGCCACTGTTTTCATATCGCCGTGGGGATCAGGGCGTTGAAGCGCCGATTCGCGTGGCAAGACGGCGACCACTACGCCGAGCGGGTTACCTGGGCGCCAAACCACTTTGTCGCCAGTCACTAATGAACCTAGATTGCTACGAAAATGGCAACGTTGTTGTAAGCCTTTTGATTCGCCTTCAGTGGCTTCTACCACCACTTGCATGCCGTAATGGGTAATGATCAGGCCGTGTTGTTCCTGACCTAAATCGCTCTCGTTGAGCGTTTCATCCGCTTGCTTGTCGCGTTTGGTGGCGCGTTCAGTACGTTCGCCTTGGATCTTTTCGATGCGCCATTGCTGACGGCGGGTGAGTTTGCGTTTGGTCATGCGGTTTGGGTGTGCTCGATTGGCGATAAAGCCGAAATTGGTTTAGTCTGAGAGGCAATTGTGCCCTATTTGCTAAGGAAATACCCTATGTCCACTCAAGCGTCTAACGAAAACAACCTGATTTGGATCGATCTCGAAATGACCGGTCTCAACCCGGATACCGATGTCATTATCGAAATGGCCACCATAGTCACCGATGCTGACCTTAATGTGCTCGCCGAAGGCCCCGTTTTCGCCATCCACCAGCCTGATAGCATCATGTTGACTATGGATGACTGGAACACCAATCAACACGGTAAATCTGGCCTCACGCAACGTGTGCGAGAAAGCCAAGTGAGCATCGCCCAAGCAGAAGCTGAGACTATTAAGTTTTTAGAAAAATGGGTACCTGCCGGTAAGTCGCCTATTTGCGGAAACTCCATCTGTCAGGATCGCCGCTTTCTTGTACGCGGCATGCCGCTGTTAGAAGATTATTTCCACTATCGTAATTTGGATGTAAGTACCGTAAAAGAATTAGCCCGCCGCTGGCGACCTGATGTAATTGCTGGCGTTAAAAAATCCGGTGCACATTTAGCCTTGGATGATATTAAAGATTCAATTGCCGAGTTGCAGCATTATCGCGCTACGTTTTTTAAGATGAGTTGATGGGTGTTAGATTGCTAAAATAAGGCGCCGATTGGCGCCTTATTTATGTCCAATTACCTAAAAATCACTCACTCAACGGATCCATAAAGTACTGCTTATAATCTGGCGGTAAATTTTTTAACAAAGGATTTTCTAAATAAATATGCTTGCGTTGATTTAGTTTGGAAAAATCAAGGCTGGATTGGTAATGTTTCTTCCACAGCTCTTTAAATGAGCCATCCTTAAAAGCAATTTGCAGGCCGGCTTGAATACGTTCTTTCGCTAATGTGTTTTTAGCATTTAAATAAAAAAATCGCGGCAGTGAGTAGACGAGTACAAAGCTTTCATCGTAGGTTAATTTTTTTAGCGATTTAAACTCCTCAACTTCAGCTTGCAGTTGATTTGCGCCGCGACAAAATAAATTTATACGGCCCGCTATAACCATTTTAAAAATACTTTCATAGTTACTGACTTCGATAACTCGTAAGCCATTTGCACGCAATATTTCGCTATCGACCCAACCCACACCTTGCCCTATGGAATAGCGACGCAAATCCTTCAGTGAATTCACCTGCTTCAATTGCTCTTTAATAGCCGCGTTAGCAAAACAAACGCGATAGCCAACTATACCGCCGTCAATGGGGATATTGATGTAAGTAAGTGCGCCTGTTTCGGTAAGTTTTTCTTCGTAGCCAATTTCTATCACAAGATTGGGGTAGGTGTTTTCTACGGCATCGGCCAGTGAGCGGAGTGTACTTAAGTTGGGTGGGGCACCGCGCATAGTGTAATCGCCGTATTGAGGGCGAGCTTTTTCCAGCGCTAATCTGAGTAGTTCAGTGTAGTAATCGTGATAATTACTGGTTGTCGCGCCTACTACAGGCGTACGGTAAGACACCACAAAGTCGGTGGTGGCCTGTGAGCATAAGGATGTAATTAGAATAAACGCACCAAAGAGTATTTTTCTCATGGAGCTTCTCTGATATTTCGTGTTGGCTAGCTATTTAATAGTAGTTTATTTATGCGCCAACATTGGTAATATTTTTATTATAGATTCCCTATATTTAGTCACTTATAAAAAATAAAGAGCGCAATTGCGCCCTTTATTCCTAAAACAAAAAAATTTTAACTAAAGAAACAGTCACTTTTTCTTGTCGAGTTCAGCAATCTCATTTTGCAAGCCTTTCAACGACGCCTCAACGCTTTGCATAGGTGTCATGCCAGCTGGGTAAACTTCTTGCTCCACAGTCAACCATAAGGTGCCGCCCACGCTGCGGTTGGCGGCAATCAATGCTTTCCAATCGGTAGTATCTTTGCCAATAATTGGGTCTTCTTTATTACCTTCTTCTGGCGCGGCCGCTTTGTAGTGCGTGACTATGGTACGGCCAGGGTAGGCTTTCACGAAGTCCACGGGGTTTTTACCTGCCACTTCAGTCCAGCCCACATCTTGCTGTAATACAACGCTTTGAGATGTGCCTGCACCTATAACATCCCAAGGTGTTTTGCCTGCTTCACCGAGCATTTCAGGTTTGTGGTTGTGGTAACCCGTGTGCATGCCGTGCGGCGCTAATTTTTTCTCGATGGCTTCTAGATCAGCGGCAACTGCTTTTGCGCCTTCTGGTGTGAATGCGCGTTTATCCATAGGGATAATTAAATATTTGCAGCCAATGGCTTTGTAAAACGCAACGGTCTTATCAAAGTTTTCGGCTGAAAGTTTGTCGAATGGAACATGAGCAGCAGCAATGTCTAAACCGGTCTTTTTCAAGAAATCTTTTAAGCCTTGTGGGTCATCGCCGTATTTACCAAAGTTAC
>DAOORH010000026.1:0-16608 GCA_035389145.1 Cellvibrio sp. | reverse complement strand
AGCGGGATGAATTGGCGGCGATCTTTTATTTATTTAAAGACGATTTAGGCGGAACCTCTTTTTATCGCCACAACAAAACCGGTTACGAATATATCGATGACGAGCGACGGATTCCCTACTTCAAATCACTGGAAAGTGAAAATGATAGTGGCAACGTTCCACAACACGGTTATATCAATGGGGACACGGCATTATTTACACGGATTGGGGAGCAAAAAGGCATCTTCAATCGCCTCATTGTGTATCGTCGCCAAAACTTACACAGCGGTTCGATCAGCCCCGGTTTTATACCCAATCTCGATCCGCGCACGGGGCGTCTGACGGTCAATATTTTTATTGATTGTGTGTAATTAAATTGGTCGCTCGATAATTTCACGCTCAGCTGCAACCGCAAAAACAACCAGATGGATTAGCACAAAAACAAAAAGAGCCGCTGCTACCAGCGACTCTTTTTTATTGTTCAAATCTCCTCGTCCCTGAGTGGCCAGTCCTAAATTTCTTACCTAACCACTTGTATCCACGCAGTATCTATTGCGCCTACTGGTTGCCCAATGGTGTAGAAATATTTCACCACTACCCCAACTGGAATACCCGTTACCGTGTAGGTGTTGCTGTTATCGGCATTGTGAGTCATGCGCACATTTTGCTGAGCACCGTTGTTAATGGTGTAGTGAATATCTGCCCAAGCTGCGTTGTTGGCGTGAAACTTAATGCTAGTGCTGCTCAAAATGGCGTAACCATTGCCGGTAGCCGCAGAGCTTGCTGCACTGCTGGCAACAGAACTAGCCACCGAGCTTTTACTTGAACTGGCCGCACTAGAAGTACCGCTCATGGTGAAGGTTACCCACGCGGTATCTACTGCACCCCCAGCCGCTAAACCTATGGTATAGAAATATTTCACCACTGCACCCGCTGGAATACCCGTCACTCTGTAAGTGTTGGAGTTATCGGCATTATGAATCATGCGCACATTTTGCTGCGGGCCATTGTTGATGGTGTAATGAATATCCGCCCACGGTGCGTTGTTAGCAAAGAACTTCGCACTGGTACCGGTCAGAATCGTATGACCATTACCGGATGCCGCTGACGATGAACTTGAGCTCGCAACACTGCTTGCAACCGAACTGGCAACACTGCTCGCCACCGATGAACTTGCAGAACTGCTGGAGCCAGAACACGTGGTGGTGCCGGGATTCGCATCTACCGCTTCACCGGTTTTCTTGATACGGAAGCCATTCGCCGGAACCGCTAATTTCATGCCATCCGAAAAGCTTACGTACTGCGCAGAGCAACCAAAGTTGTAGGCGAGGTAGGTAGTCACGCCGTTCTTCTTAAATGCGACTGCCGATGGACTGTTCGCCGTTAAAGCGCCAGTACCCGTCGCCAAGGTGCCCAATTGCTTGAGGGTGTAAATCCATTGATAGGTATGGGCTTTGGTTTCGCCCTCTTCCGGCGTGTAGTTAAAGCCGTAGCTTTGCATATCGTTCACGGCAGCTTGGCCGTTGGTCATCGCCCAAATATTCCACCATACATCGCGCCATTGGCCATTCGGTAAACCTGAGGGTTTGCCATTGCTGGATTCAGTCATGCCCAAGGTCACATAGTTGGCTAGATAATCGGGGTGTTGGCCAATGTGCAGAACCAAGGGGCTAAGTGGCAGACCTTGAATACCCAATATGTGGGCGTAGGCGCCGCTGAACCAAGTGCCGAATACATGACCATTACCCCAGATAATCGAGGTGGTCATTTTAGGGTAAGCGCTATCAAAGTTATCGTAGTCGCCGGTCAAGCCGCGATAGCGATCAAGGTTATTCCAATACTCCCAATAAGCAGCCGTTGAAGACGCATGCAGATACATGCCGCGTTCAGTCAAGGCTGTATTACCGGTAATTTGACCGTAGAGAATAATGGCGCCGTAGGCGTTAGCCGCTTCTGAGGTGGATTCGTTGTTGTTACCCAATACGAAGTTAGCGTGGCCCGATGCCCAAGAGAAACCGTAAGCCGGGTCAAAGAAGCGCACATAGGGGAACATGGCGTCGTCGCGGCCAGCCGCGTAATCGCGAATCAGCAATTCCACCATGGGGCCGTATTGGCTAGCACCGCACCAGTTGGCATCAATACGGCAAATTTCCGCAGCCGCTCGCACAAAGTAGCCGTAATGGAAGTGGTGATCGTTCAACTGTTGTTGCGCGCCAAAGGATTCATCAAACCCTAGCAATGTGTTCCAGTTGCTGTCGTAAGCGAAGTATTTGGTAGTATCAGAACCGCCGTTGGTGTTGGCACGGAACCAATCCTGCAATTCAGCTTTCAGCCAATTGACCATCTGATTCGCCTCAGTGGTCATCCCAATCGCTCGGGCGATTGCCGCCAGCTCTGCTACCTTGCCGTAGTTTTTACCGGCCCAATAAGTATCGGTTGCGCTGTTCCAGTTAGCCGAACCTTGATTAACAAACTCAGTTACCAGCGCTTTCAGCTGGGTAAGGTTGTAATCGCCAATACCGGCTGGCAGGGTTGGCAATACACCTACATAAGGAATGGTGTAGCTAAAACCGTTAGTAGCAGCGAATTTTGTCACGCCGCGCGCGCTACGGATTTTGTAGCTGGTAACCGCCTGAGTGGAGTTTTTCCAGTGCAAAGGCAGCATGCCGACCATGGTCGTTACCGCTGAACCTGCATATTGGTATTGGTGGCTAACCGTCACTTTGTTGGTGTTTCTATCCACCGCGTAATTAATGTTTACCTTGTCCACACGCTGAGTGGCATATTGCGCAAAGGCTTGGGTCATGGCCGTTGCCGGTGTACCCGCCACTTGTGGCAACAAGGTAACGGTCACGCGCTTGGTGCCATTGGCCACACCAATTGCAGCGCTATTCACATTGCTGAAGGTGGTGGTGTCATGGCCGGTAATCAGGAAGTTATTGCGATTGCCCGCAACCTCGGTCCACACACCCAAGCTATTGCCACTTTGGTAGAAGACACCTTTTTCGCCGCTATCTGCCGCTTTGGTGCGAATGACGATGTTACCTTGGAAGGCCGTGAAGTAAGCGTAGGGAGAACCGTGTACAAAAGTCGCTTCCATCACCGGCGTACTGCCGCTGTTCCATTGCACAGTCACTGAGCCATCGCTGTAATCTTTGAGATAGGCTTCCATATTGCTGTAAGCCGTATTGCCAATTGCCAAGCCATCGAAGACTTCGCTAAACGGATCGGGGATTGAATACGCGGTTTGGGTAGCGCTGCTACGCAGGCCACCGGGGATACCAAGAATACGCGCGCCGCGATCGCTAATGCGCGCGGTCATTGGGTCTGGGGTGATGTAAGCCGCGCCCGCGCTATCGCCCACTTTCATTTCACCCACAAATGAAATTGAGCCCCACCAACGGTGCGTCATAGTGGGTTTGCCAGTGGCTGGCGCTACCTTTTGAGGGTAAATAGGTGTTGGCGTGCCTATGGGATTACAGCTGCTCACACCGGGCTGTACAACACCGGCGCTGAAAATCCAATTGCCATGATCAACCGCGCACTTGTAACCCGCTGGATTGGCACGATCGCTGATATTGCCAGCACCATAGGTTGTTAGGGCTGCACTACTGAGTTGCGAGATGCTGAGCGAGCCCAGCAAGAGTAAAACCGTTTTTATCTTTATCATTTGAGAGTGTCCTCGTTATTGTTAGATGACGAACACTCAGCGCTCTAATCCCCTGTTAAGACTTCATCCCCACATAGCTACATTGACCTAAGCACTGAAAGTTACCAGGCGAGACTAATCTGGAGGCAATAGCGTATCGTCCCAGATTGAGGTTTAAGGACAACGTGGGAGGTTTCACTTTTAAAATTGCGCAGCGGCACAGCGCTTTAAGCTACTTAAATACCCAAAGGGTGACATGACAGTTACTTTAAGAAAAAGTGGGTAAACGCAGAGATTCTAGGATTTAACCGCCTCTAAAACGGCCACCAAATTTCAGGCAAGGAGTGCTTACGCAATATCGCCGTAATATCCATAGTGACCGCCACCCCCGCATGCACCAAAACCCCACCCCAAATAGAACGCGAACGCAGGGCGAGAATCCCTAAAAACAGACCAAACAAAATCGCTCCCGTAGCTTCCAACCACAACTTGGGAAAAATTAATCATCAAATAGGGGACACACATCACCCAAATAGCATTAGCGCCCAATGCAGGACGCAGGGCATTGAGAAAAAATCCGCGAAAGAAAAATTCCAAACACACAAATTGGGAGAGATATAAAAACTCCCACGCCAACAAATCAAACCAGCTGCGGCTCGCCAACGAATAAAACGGGTAGTGATTAACGAAATCTTCGCCGCGGCTGACAATATAAATAAACACCAAAATGGGGCTAAGCAATAATAAATAACCGCGCCAATGCTCCTGCGTTTGATTCAGTTGCCAACCAAAATCGCGCACGCGCGCTTTAAAGCCGTAGCGAATTATGAGTGCAGGCAGCAACACGTACCCGATCACCTGAACACTCGTCCACCACACATAACCACATAATTCCCAAATACCGGCACGCGCTAATTGTTCAACATAATGATTCACGGGCAAGTCTTGCCAGCCTGCGAGCAGCTGCAGCAAGCCTTGTAAGTTGGCGGAAAATTTCGCGTAATGCATAAACAACAAACACACTGACACACAGGCGAGCACCGCAAAGACACGGCGCAGTGCTTGAGGTTTGCTCAAGCTGTACGAAGGAGCTAGTGCATCGATGTCATCGAGCGCAGTGAGAATATTTTTGGGGTGGAGTTTTGCGAGCATTGCTGTTCTCTTATATTTTTATCAAATTTACAAACTGGAGTTAGATCTTCTTTAATAATCCCTCGTCATCCTCGCGCAGCGGGGATGACGATTCCCTACTTATCACTATCACTTTAAGTTTATTTAAACGGCAAACAGCCTTTCGCTTCTTCCATATAATTTTCAATCGATAATTTTTCTGCATCCAGAAAATTATCGATCGCCTGCTGAAAATCCGGGCGAGCTAGCCAATGATTTGAAAAGGTCATTACGGGTTCAAACCCGCGCGCAATTTTATGCTCGCCTTGGGCGCCACCATCAAAACGTTGCAAACCATGTTTAATTGCATATTCAATGCCTTGGTAATAGCAAGTTTCAAAATGCAAAAATTCGTGTTCTTCTAGACAGCCCCAATAACGACCATAAATCGTTTTGCTGTCGGTAAAAAATAAGGCCGCTGCAATCGCGTGCTCTTGTTGGTAGGCAATTACCAGCAAACAGTGCTGCGCAAAATATTCGCCCAACAAGGTAAAAAAAGCTTCTGTTAAATAGCCTGTGTGACCGCTGCGTTTTAAATAGGTATTGCAATAGAGTTGATAAAACAACTGCCAATCTTCTGCAGTTATATTCTGCGCCGCTTTGGTTTCAAAACGAATAGCCTGCTCTGCCACGGCGCGACGTTCTTTGTTGATGTTTTTGCGCTTGCGCGAATTCATAGCGCCGACAAAATCATCCCAACTTTTATAGTCACGGTTGTACCAGTGAAACTGCGTGCCAACACGCTGCGATATATCCGCAGCACTCAGGCACGCGGAAAGCTCTGCGCTGGGAAATAAACAATGCCAGCTAGAGGCATTGAGGGTTTGCGCATGATGTTTAATGGCATCCAAAATCAGCGGCAGTAATTCTGCTAAACGTGATGAATCTTGCAGCAGCAAACGCGAACCTGAACAAGGCGTAAAGGGAATCGCATTAATTAATTTGGGGTAATAATTAAAACCGTAGCGTTTGTAGGCATCGGCCCAGCTCCAATCGAAAACGTATTCGCCATAGGAATGCGTTTTGCTGTAAAGCGGCATGGCGGCAATAAGCTCATCGCCCTCATAAACCACAAGATGCTGCGGCTGCCAGCCGGTGCCTTGGCTCACACTACCACTCTGCTCCAGCGCCGCTAAAAATTCATAGCGTGCAAAGGGGTAGTCTTGGCAACATAGGGCGTTCCACTCTGTGGCAGATATGCCTTGAAGGCTGGTTATAAATCTAAGGTTAAGCTGAGTCGTCATGTCCGGATTGTGACACTCCTTATTAACATCCACAAACCCGCCTCAACCTTGGTTGGTGTTACTGAAACAGACACTCAGCAAGCCAATGCTGGTCATTGGGAGGCTCTGTGCAGTAGAATCGCCCTTCCTTTGGTAACCTTGGATTTTCAATGCCAACCGCAGAACCCGACCCTGAATCTCAGCATCACCGTTTTTTTAAGTCTGTTTGCCCTGCCCTTAACCTATTTGAGTTGAGGTACTAGCGGTGGAATGGATGCTCGATCCCACGGCCTGGCTTGGCCTATTAACATTGGTTGTGCTGGAAATTGTACTCGGCATAGACAACCTTATTTTTATTGCCGTACTCGCCAACAAACTGCCCAAACACCAACGTGACCTCGCGCGAAAAATAGGTTTGGGTTTAGCCTTACTTTTAAGATTAGGCTTACTCGCGGGAATTTCTTGGCTAGTAACACTCACAGATCCCCTCTTCAGCGTGTTCGATCACCCGCTCTCAGGGCGCGATTTGATACTGCTCTTTGGCGGTATATTCCTGTTATTTAAAGCCACCATTGAGCTCCATGAACGTCTTGAAGGTAAGGTGAATACACACCGCAGTACTCGCACACACGCAGCTTTTTGGGCGGTTATAACTCAAATTGTCATCTCGTATGCCGTCTTCTGCTTGAAAGAAAAAATCACTGCCGTGGGTATGGTTTCGCACCTCTCCGTAATGATGCTCGCCGTCATTATCGCTATGGGCGTGATGATTATTGCAAGTAAAAGTCTCACCGACTTCGTCAACAAACACCCCACCGTAGTGATGTTGTGTTTAGGCTTTTTGTTGATGATTGGCTTCAGCTTAGTGGCCGAAGGCGCAGGCGTGCATATTCCGAAAGGTTACCTCTATGGTGCTATCGCCTTCTCGGTCTTGATTGAGTTTTTCAACCAATTGGCGCGCTCTAATCGTACCCGCCATATTATCGGTGAGCGTCCGCTGCGCGACCGCACTGCAGAAGCAGTATTGAAATTATTGGGCGGCAAATCTGACTCCGATGAAGTAGGCCACGACATAGTCGCCATGGCCGACCCTAAAGGCGAAGAGCTAGTGTTTGAAAATAGCGAGCGCCAAATGATTCGCTCCGTACTTCAGCTGTCAGATCGCCCAGTGCAATCACTCATGACTCCGCGCCCGGATATTATTTGGGTGGATGTAAATGCCACGCCAGAAGAATTGCTTAATGTTTTAAAAACCACGCCGCAAACCCGCTTACTGGTGGCGCGCGACGAGTTGGACAATTTGCACGGCGTAGTACAAAGCCGCGATTTACTCACTGCCGCGCTCAGCAATCAGCCGCTCGACTTAGCTGCACTTGCCGTTGAACCACTTGCCGTTCCCGAGGGCACCAGTGCGTTAAATGTATTGGAAATGTTGCGCCAGCAAGCAGTGCCTCTAGCGATTGTGATTGATGAATATGGCAGTATTAAAGGCGTAGTCACCACCAGCGATTTGCTCGCTGCCATCGCTGGTGAATTAGCCGACGCCAACGAAACGCCGTTAATTGTTGAACAGGAAAATGGCTGGCTGTTAGATGCGAGTTTATCGCTGGAACAGTTGGAGGAGTTGTTAAACATAAAACTTGAACGCGAAGAAGGCGATTATTTTACGCTCGCAGGTTTGTTATTAGAGCAGCTACAACACGTACCCGTTGTTGGCGAAACACTTAATATTTCTGGCTTTGAATTTGAAATCACGCAAATGGAAGGCCGTCGGATTTTGCAGGTGATGGTAACCGGCACTGTGACACGTGATTTATTTGACGAAAGCCATTAACTAAACCGAACACTTCAGTGAAAATAAAAAACGCCGAGCAAATGCTCGGCGTTTTTTTATATCTACAAATCGAATTCTATTATTCTCTACTCTGACTGGATGTCTCCACCGCAGCTGTTGGAGCATCCATCTTTACTATGATCGGATAATGATCCGACGGATAGAGATTGTTATAGGTAGTGGTATCCACTTGATGGCTTTGCACTTTCATGGATTTTCTTACAAAGACAAAATCAATTTTATTATCCAGTTCGTTATTTTTGCCAAAACCATTAAAGGTTTTTCCACCACCTTGAGCAGGCGTGACGGATGCTTTTTCCGCATCTGCTAAGACCTCGGTAATCAAATCGTAGGCTTTAGCTGGCACGGTAAAATTAAAATCGCCCGTCACGACAACAGGTGTTGTGGCATCTACTTTTGCGATCTCAGCCATCAGCAATTTTGCACCTTGCTGCCGCGCAATCTCGCCCTCATTATCCAGATGGGTATTGAATACATATAAAAATTGACTAGATACTGTATCTAACAATTTGGCAAAACTCAGTGTGCGACTGTAAGCAGCATCCCATCCACGCGATGGCTTCAGTGGCGTTGGGGACAACCAAAGTGTTTGCTTCTCATGCAGAGAAAGGCGTGCTGTACGAAATAAAATAGCCGTGGTTTCTCCTTTACTCTTGCCGTCATCACGACCTACGCCCATCCACGAATAGTCATCCAACATTTCAACCAAATCCTCCACCTGAAAAAGCTCAGCCTCTTGTAGACCGATCACATCGGGGTTGTGAGTTTTGATTAAATGCGCAACGAAATATTTGCGTTTCTTCCAGTTGTGAGGATTGTCCTGCGGTTCGCACAAGCCACAACGGATGTTGTAGCTCATCACAGTCAATGAAGGTGTTTGTGCAAACACACAAGTGGATAACGCGAGCAATACTAAAATGGTTACAAGATATTTCATTGGTTACCCTGTTTTTATCTCTTTTTCTTCTTCACTGGCGCAGCAGCTTCTCGTTTTTTTTCGCCGCGTTTTTCATCTTCGTACGCATCTAAAAATTCAAAAATTACGCTGCCCGACAAGCGGGGGCCGTTGGTTAAGATGACCATTCCAATTTTTAACTCCGGGTTGAGTACCATCTCAGAACGAAAACCTTTTACACCGCCACCGTGGTGAATAAAATTTTTATCGCCGCGATAATCAAACACTCGCCAACCTAAACCATAGTGACTGTTGGTAACACCTTCGCGGCTGCCGTAATGATTTAGATTTCGAGTCACTTTTGCGTGCACTGTGTCCAACAGGGCAGGTGACAAAACCGCAGGGTTCTGCCCCATGTGCGCTAATAGCCAGCGCGACATATCAGTAATGCTGGCGTTTACACCGGCCGCCGGGTTAATACGATAATAATGTTGAGTCACGGTGGTGGGAACCCAGCCTTTGCGCGTTGGAAGATGCGGCACTGCATAATTATTATTCGCGGTGTAATCTGTATAGCCGACAGTCGCCGTGCGCATACCCAACGGGCGAAGTACTTTCTTTTCTAAATATTGTTCATAGGTGATGCCGGTTTTTTTGAGCACAATATTACTGATTAAACTGTAAGGAACATTTTGGTAGTTGTAACACTTACCCGGCGGGCACACAAAATTCACATAGCGCAGCCGACGCACCACTTCATCGAAAGACAAACCATCTTCAATCAAGTTATCGCCCGAATGCGTAGGTAAACCTGTCGATTGCGACAAAATATGTTGAACAGTGAGTTGATCGCCATAGCGCGGGTTACTGAATTCTACGTTGGGCAAAACGTCGGTGACTTTAGTATCCCAGCGAATTAAACCATCATTGACCATCATGGCGGCAGCCGTTGCCGCAAAACTTTTTGATACTGATGCCAGGCGAAATGCAGTATCCGCGTTAATCAAACCATTACTACCTGCTTTTTTAACACCGTAGGTTTCTAATACTTTAACTTTGCCATCTGAAATAATAGCCAGTGCGAGACCGGGTGTTTTGGGAACAATTTTTGTTTCTACAAAATGTTTAAATTCCGTTACAAAAGCTTCGCGTTGATTGCTCATAGGCAAAGCTGTTTTTGCGGCAAGGCTCGGCGCTGCTGCAGGAACCACTGCTGGCGTAGTTGGTTTGGCGATAACCGTTTCGGGAACATCTGGCTCAGTTAAATACTCGCCATCCTCCGCCAGGCTTCGCGCAAGCTCTTGTTCTTCTTCTGCGCTGACAGCGGCACTCGCCAAGGCTGCGCCCGCAATAATAGGTACAACCAAAGGGCTCGCTGAATTTTTATCGGGCGCTATTTGTAAATGTGTTGGCGCAGGATTTGTGACTGGCGTAGTTACCACTTTGTTGCTGGAGGGCTCAGGTACTAATTGCTCAGTTGTATTCTGGCGAGCGGGCAATTTTGTAGCGGGAGCTGCCGGTTTGGTACTGGCCAATTTTTTGGGTGCCGGCTTTTTGGCTAACGCGGCTTTACTCTTCTGCGTAGATTTTTTCGGTGTCGCTTTAGCCGTTGTCTTTTTTGTATTTTGGGCGGCAGACGTTTTTTTCTTGGCGGTAGCCGATGTTGTTTTTGTGGTGGTCTTTTTTACCGCAGAGTTTTTGGAAGATTTTGCAACAGGCTGTGCGCTGGTGGATTTTTTAACCGGTGCTTTGGCTCGCACTGGCGGTGTTGAAGCCTCTTCAACAGATCGAATAACAGGTGAAGGTGCTGTTAAAGTAGGCGCTTTCACCTCAGAGGCCTTTACCGCAGGTGCACTGCTGACAGTAGTGCGTTCGATAGGAACAGCAACCGGATAAGAAATTTGTTTTTCTTGCGCCTGAACCTTAAGTGCTGGCAGCAACACGCACAGGCTTAAAACCACTAGAGGAATATTTAGCAGTGATAGGAATGTTAACTTATTTCTTTTAGTAAAACTTTCTTTCAATATTTTCATAACGTCTTATGCACAACCATCTTCTACACAACTACTGGCAAAGAACGCTAAATAAAATTCGCAAAAATTTAGGCTGCATGTTTGTTCACAGTGATAGAACAAACATGCAGCCTAAACATCATTAAAGCTTACAGCGTTTTAATATACTCAATTAAATCCCAACGCTCCTGCTCTGTCAGTTTATCCTTACCATCTTTACCTGTACCGTATTCGTGCCCAGTATTGTGGTTACCTACAGGCTCCACTATAAACCGACGCTTATCATTGGGGTCGGATTTATCACAACCATCCGTATTAAAACCTACACTCACTGGGTTGAATTCGCGGTTACCCACACAGAACTCGGTGGGGCGCTCTTCAACGGGTGAAATCAAACTCCACAGATCTGGCACAGAGCCATTGTGCAGATAAGGTGCTGTAGCCCAAATTCCATTCAATGAGCGCGCTTTGTAGGCTAATAACGAGTTATAGGGATTCGCGGTGGTATCGGGTTGATAATTACCGGATTTTACACTGGGCTTGATCTCATTATCAAAGAAGGATTTACCCAACATGTAAGCCCAATCGGCGAAGCGACGTACGGCCCACTTATCGGCATCGGGAGTTGCCACTGCGCCCTTGGTAGCTGCGGTTAAAACTTGTACCACCGGCGCACGTTTTTGAATGACTACATCACCAACATCCGTTGATTGATAGACCGACTCAAAATTACCTGCATAACCCGTGTAGTTCACACTATTCAGCGCCATGGTTGGATCTGTACCCAAGGTATTGAGACCGGTCATATTCGCAACAACTAGGCGATCCCACGCATTGCGATCAATAACTTGATGGCAAGAACCGCAATATTCGTTGTAGACCAATTGCCCACGACTCGCTTTTTCCTGATCAATCTTACCTAAAACCGCTTCTGGCCATTGTGGCGATTTTAAGCCCTTAAGATGCGACTCCAAGCGCGACAGGTTGGTGAGGTCAATCGAAGATTTAAAGTCGATGGTTTTCTTCTTATTTTTCTCGCCTGTTAAATATGCGGATAAACTAAAACCCTTGTCGCGCGTAGACCAATCTAATATCCCAAACACACCAATCACTTCGCCGGTATTACGACCCAATGGGCCCACACCTGCGTTTGCCGCTAGGCCATTCCATTGCACATAATCAGAATGCGAAATGTCCCACAAGAAGGGGTAGCTTACCGGTGCGCTGGGCTCGTTGAAAATGGCATTGCGGACGCGCAATAAATCGCGCTGCCCCAAGCCTGGCAAGTTGCCGTCTTTGCTCATCAAGCGCTGAGTGATAAGCGCAAATTGAGCATCGCCGATAATGGTGTCATCGATATTTTTCAAAACAGCATCTACTTGCGGCACGGTGAGCAGGCGGCTTTCGTCTGGGCTAGTCACGCCCAAGAGTGCGAGTTTTAATTGGTCTTTATTTATCACATGTTGTAAAACGCGGTTGTAAATACGGCCAAAGGCATCCAAGCGCGCATAACCATAATCCAAATGGCTGTGGTTGACGGTGTTGTACAAAATAATGGTGTTGGTCCATTTGGCCAGATCTTGGGTGATTTGCTCAGCGGTCGAATAATTATTATCTTGCGCCAATACAGCCTGCACAAAACGTTCACGTTTCTGTGGATCGCTTTGAGTCGCTTTCATCGATTTCTCAAGCGCGGTAAGAAACCCGACCATATCCGCCATGGCTGGGCCACCATCAATGCGCAGCGCCTGACCTTTGTAGTTAACTTGACCTGTATGACAAGCCGCGCAGGTGTAACCCACATAGTCTTTTCCTTGATAGCTTTCTTTCACGAAGCCAACCGCGAGGCCATCCGGGTTAAAAAATGTAGGCTTTTGAGGTAGGTAGCGGAAGTTATCCATAACTGTGTTACCGCGTAAAGGCTCGGTTGATTCCGCTTGCTCTAACACTAAAAAGAAATCGTAAGGAATTAAACCTGAGCCTTGGGTGGTGTTATAGAACCACAAGCTTTCAGATTCACTCCAACCTTGATCGAGGTATTTCGGTATCGCATAGTTTTCACCGGTGGGGCTATTGCTAATAGCCACAGCACCGCGATCCGGATCATCATCCCAACTCTGATAAATTTTACCCGCCGCAAAAATCAACATCACGATAATGAAAAGAAACAGGGCGAGTTTAATAAGGGGACGACGGTTGCGGCGAATGAATTGCGATAAATTGCCAAAAGCATTAGTAATAAACATGGTGGACTCCTGAGAAATTCCCGTTTGCAAAAAATTTGTTAATTGATAGCACTGATTTTTATTAAAAGTATGTGTGCGTAACTCACTTCCATGTAGGCTGGTTATATCGGCCACTGAGTAAACCTTGCGGTTGTTCCGCATAATAACCAGCTGAGCCTATGCAAACCAGACTTTCAGCTCGTTTTACTGGGATTACGGTAATTATTGGCGCCACTTTTATTGCAGACTAAAGGATTAGGCTAATACGGGGGGAAACCACGCAAAACTCAGCAGATTGGTTGCATCTAAAGATTCATCCGATTAGTGTAGCTGCTATTGTTTTTTATTTGGCGGCTAATCAACATCTCCCTAGCTTGTCACATCATTCATTTGCTTAAGGATCACGCCATGAAAAAATTATCACTTATGCTCATTGCCATAACCGCTGTAACCAGCAGCTGTACCTGGGTAAAAGTTTCCGAGCAAGCGGGCAGTGTCGCCGTTGCTAATGCCGCTAATGTGCGCGGCTGCAAACACATCAGCGAAGTGAACGTCAGTGTGCCCAACAAAGTAGGCTTTGTTATGCGTGACGCCGACAAAGTAGCCACTGAACTTGCGAGCATGGCGCGTAATGAAGCCGCAAATGACGGTGGCGATACAGTGGTGCCAAGCTCAGGTATCGAAAATGGTCGTCAGAGTTTTAACGTCTACAAATGCAGTAAAAAATAATGTGTTCGCCAGTCGTTCAATCTGAATCGCTGGCACCTTATTCAACACGCTGAAATTGTGCGATCATGGTTTTGTTTGCTAAGGTTAATTAGGCATTGTCCTTTTGCTGTCATATTTGTGCCATATTCTGCTGCTCATTTGCTTTAAACACTGAGGTTTACTGTGTCCAGCGCTTACTTCAATCGCGAACTTAGCTTACTTGAATTCAACAAACGTGTGCTCTATCAGGCTTACAACAAGTCTTTGCCGCTCATGGAGCGGCTGCGTTTCCTGTGTATTTTCTCAACCAATCTGGATGAATTTTTTGAGGTTCGCGTCGGTGGCTTAGTCGAACGACTTGAGCTGCCCACGAAAAGCCCACTCGGCCCCGATGGTCTCACCGAAATCCAAACTCTGGAACAGATTTCAGAGCGCGCACACCTTTTAGTAGAAGAACAATACAAGATTCTTAACAGCGAAATTTTGCCGCAATTGCGCGATGCCGGAATTCGAGTGCTACGCCGCGATGAGTGGACCCAAGAGCAAATTCAATATTTAAAGAATTATTTTATTTCTGATGTTCTGCCCGTTCTCAGCCCTATAGGTTTAGACCCTGCGCACCCCTTTCCACGCATTTTAAATAAAAGTTTAAATTTTATTGTAAAACTCGACGGAAAAGACGCTTTTGGCCGCAACTCTGGGCGCGCCATTGTACAAGTACCCCGCTCACTATCGCATATCATTGAATTGCCGATGGAGCTCACAACTCAATGTCGTGAATTTGTATTTATCTCATCCATCATTCATTTCTTTATGGCCGAGATTTTCGTGGGTATGACAGTTATTGATAGTTATCAATTCCGTTTAACGCGTAACTCCGATATTTTTCTGGATGAAGAGGAAACAGAAGACTTATTACGTGCAGTACAAGGTGAATTGGCTCAGCGACAATACGGCGATGAAGTTCGTTTAGAGATTTCTGATACTTGCCCTACGGAGCTCATAGACTTTCTACTGCAACGCTGTGAAATTAAAGAGCGCGATCTATATAACATTAACGGCCCCGTAAATTTAAATCGTTACAGCGACTTATTCGATTTAATAAAGAAGCCTGAATTATTTTTTCAGCCTTTTGTGCAAGCAATGCCAAAATTGCCAAAGCGTACCAATAGCTATTTCGAAGTTTTACAAAAGCAAGATATTTTACTGCACCACCCCTTTGATTCGTTTCAGGGCGTGGTCGATTTTTTGCGTGAAGCTGCCACCGACCCTCATGTGCTCGCGATAAAGCAAACTCTATATCGCACTGGTTCCAACTCACCGATTGTAGATGCGCTAGTAACGGCAGCAAAAGCAGGTAAAGAAGTTACTGCTATTGTTGAATTACGCGCGCGTTTCGATGAAGAGCAAAACGTTGCACTTGCTGAACGCTTACAGCGGTTTGGTATTCACGTTATTTACGGTGTAGTAGGGTTTAAAACTCACGCTAAGATGTTGTTAATAGCCCGTCGTGAAGAAGGTAAATTGCGTTACTACGTGCACATGGGCACCGGCAACTATCACCCCAAAACCAGCAAGCTCTATACCGATTACGGCTTGATGACTTCCGACAAAGAAATAGGCGACGATGTTTATCGCATTTTCTTACAGCTGAGCAGTATGGGCAAGGCGTCTAAGATGGATGCTCTACTTTATGCGCCATTCACTTTGCATAAAGGAATTGTTCGCCGGATTCGCACCGAAAAAGAAAATGCTGAACACGGTAAACCCGCGCGTATCATTGCAAAAATGAATTCACTTTATGATGAGGAATTGGTGAATGAGCTTTATGCAGCATCAAAAGCGGGTGTACAAATCGATTTGATTGTGCGCGGTGTATGTCAGCTACGTCCAGGCATCTCAGGGCTTTCAGAAAATATAAAAGTGCGCTCTATAATTGGTAGATTTTTAGAGCATCATCGTGTGTTTTATTTTGAAAATGGTGGTAACACTGAGTTGTTGTGCTCTAGCGCGGATTGGATGACCCGCAATATGTTTCACCGCGTTGAAACTTGTTTTCCTATTAAACACAAACGCATTCGTGACCGCATGATTGAAGATTTAAATCTTTATCTTTCTGATAACACGCATGCTTGGATTTTAAATGCTGATGGCGCTTACACGCTATTGAAACCAACCGGCGATGAAATAGAAATTGATGCTCAAGGTATTTTGTTGGAGCGTTGGACATCGCGTTACTGATTCAAAAAGTAGAGACAAAAAAGGCCAATCAATGATTGGCCTTTTTATTATTCTATTTACGTTTTTAAATCAACTCTAAACTATAACCAATATCATCTAAGTGGCGCATTTCCGTTTCTAAATCAGCATGGGTCAATGGATGTTGATCCAACCAAACTGTAGAAATTTTTAACTTTATTGTTTTCTTCGATACCATCAATTGAATGACAGGTAGGCCTTCACGCTTTTTACCGCGATGAAAAATAACCGCGAGCCGCAATAACATAGCCAAGTGAATTAAATCATCATTGCCAGACGGAAATTGTTTAAGTGGAAAACGCTTGCGATGCGCCAAAACTAATGCTGCTAGATGGGTTTGCTCAACGCGCGAACAGCCCGCTAAATCTACATTCTGGACAACATAGGCACTGTGCTTATGATAATCGTTGTGAGCAATATCCAAGCCCACTGAATATAAACGGGCCGACCACGCTAACAACTTACTGGCCTCGTTGTGATTGAGATCCCAATCATCAGCGACTTGTTCCAAAAGGTTGAGTGCGGTTGCGGCTACCGCCTTAGCTTTTTCCATATTGACGTGAAATCGCGATGCTAACGCATCGACACTCCCTTGGCGTATATCATGATTTTCTAAACGACCTTTTAAATCGA
>DAOORH010000025.1:10253-16723 GCA_035389145.1 Cellvibrio sp. | reverse complement strand
ACTGATCACATCTATTCCGTGGGCACCAAAGGTATAGGGGTTTACCTGATCACCACACCGGAAGGCCACATCCTGATCGACGGCTCTACAGAGGAAGGTGCGCACGTCGTGGAAGCCAATATCAAAAGCCTGGGTTTTACGTTGAGCGATGTTAAATATCTGTTGGAGAACCATGCGCACAACGATCACGTCGCAGGCCTTGCGCAATTAAAAAAATCTACCGGCGCAAAATTACTTGCAAGCAAGAATGATCGCAAAGCCTTAGAGAAAGGCGCGCACACCGGCGATAATGAAAATGGGCCAACAAAATTTCCCGCCGTAAAAGTGGACCGCATCATCACCGATGGTGAGCAACTAAAATTAGGTGGCATAAGTTTGCAAGCAGTGTTTACGCCCGGCCACACCGAAGGCGCAACCAGTTGGTTAACCCGCGATACGATTAAAGGCACTGATCACAGCATATTTTTCCTGAGCAGTATTACAGTTGCGGGAAATCGTTTATTTAACAATAAAGTGAGCCCGAACATCGTTGCGGATTACCACAAAAGTTTTGCACGTGCGAAAGCGATTCAAGCAGATATTTTGTTAATTGGCCATCCGCCTTTTATTCAACACGATGAAAAGCGTGAAGCACAGAAAAACGGTAAAGCGGATGCGTTTGTTAATCCAAATGAATTGAAAGAATTTGTTACAAGAGCGGAAGCTGCTTTTGAAGCGGAATTGGAAAAGCAGAAAAAAGCGCAGTAAGTTTTTCAGCCCAAACTAAAAAGGGCGACTTATTAAAGTCGCCCTTTTGCTAACAGCCCAATCGAATCAATTCACAAACTTAGACAAAAGCCTTAAGTAAGCGGATTGATAACCACAGGAGTTTTCGGTCACGCTCCAAGAATTAATGGGCCAGCTGGTATTAAAATCCTTATAGGATTTTTGCGCAGGTTGGCCTTTGGGCGGTGTTGGTGCTGCGCTACCGCAACCGGCGTTAGGACTACCAGAGGTGCAATTGCTATCCCAATCGTAAGATGGGTTGGGGCCGCCCACTAAAAAGCCGGGGGCTGGGCCATAAGTTGAGGTGCCTACTCGATCCCACTTAGCACTGCCATCACTAAACCACGTGTGATAAAACTCATTCACAGAACTGTGAGCGCCAAGTGAAGACATGTTAGATAGATAAACCATGCCCTGCGGGTTAACGCCATGGATGTAATTTACATAGGTGAGTGCATAATTTTTAGCGGCCGCATTATCAAAACCGCTAACGCCGTAATTCACGATATTCATGAACATACTGCCTTTGGCGGATTTGCTGTTGTTACTACCCCACGTATAAGCCCCTAAAAAAGCCAAATAGGGGTCACGCTTGCTGGTCATAGCGGCCCAATTTTCGTTACCACCCGTCATACCATTTTTAAAATAGGTTTTGATATTAGTCGCCACGTCACTGCTCACACCACTCAGATTGGCGTAATACAACAAGGCAGAATTTTCTTGTTCGTTGAAATTATCCACCCAAGTTTTTAAGTTTGAATTGGTATAGTCCGTTTCAACATGGCTTTTATAAGTTGCGCCGCTGGTGGATGCATAGAGGTAAACCGCCGCTATACGTTTTTTAGTGGCGCGATCTTTTGCGCTACCCGTACCTGTATTCCAATCAATGGGCTCTTGTTGGCCTGCACCCAAACCAGCACTGCCCGGTTGTCTGCTGTTATCGTTGTTGAAAAAGAGTACGTTAGGGTTAGCAACTGCCCAAGACCACGCATTTTCAGCGCGCGTATTTAGATCTGTTGCGTAAGCGCTCCACGCTGGGGTATCTCGAAACACCTTGCTGGATAAAGCAAAGGCTGCGGCGGTAGACATGGTTGCATTGGTACTGGCAGAACCGTAGTAGCTTGCGCCAGTAGCTGCCGATGGCGGGCTGGCGCTATCGAGGCCAACAATACTCAACACCGAGTTGTTGCCAGTTGCATCCTGCATTTTTTTGAGCCAATCCAAGCCCCATTTTACTTCATCCAAAATATCGGGAATGCCATTGCCGGATTCAGGGATATCGAAGTCATCCGTCCAAGCCGCAGGGTTTTCAATATAGGCATGGAGCAAAGTAATCACATAGTCCGCTGCCCAGGTGGTGTACTTGTTGTAGTCACCAGCATCGTACCAACCACCGGCGAGATCTTTTTCAGTAGCTGCGTTGGCTTTATCGTTGTAGAGGCGGGCGTTTTTATCTTGGCCTGCGCCTATATGGCTAGCACCATCCACCCAAGCAAATTCTGCGAAAGGTTGTTGTTTGGCAAAACCTGCGCGCTGATAGAAGAAGGTGCGCAGGGCGCTTTTCAGTATTGGTTTATAGACATCTGCCGCAATCTTGAAGCTAGGGGAGCGAACATTTTGAGTTTTATCCACAACCGCATAGGTACCTGGTGAGGTTACGCTTGAGAAATCAAACCACCACGCTTTGTCGCCAGAGGTACTATCGGTATTGCCGGAATTCCACACCGCGGGCGCTGCATTTAAGACAGATTCACCGGTAGTCATATTGACCAAGCTAAGGCTTGCGCTCGGCATAAAGCTTTTATCAGCGTCGTAGCCAGTTTGCGGATCGCGGATCACCGCAATTTTTTGGGCATCCGGGAGATAACCAAATTGATCGACGACCATAAAAACACTGACCGTGGCAGTTACAGATCCGGCACTGCTACTTGAACTCGACGAGCTAGAGCTACTGGAAGATAGGCTGCTCGACGATGAGCTGGAAGAGCTGCTCGAGCTTAGACTCGAACTGGAGCTGGATATTGGCGCTGCAGAACTGACCGCTGGCGGTGGTGTAGTTCCGCCGCCACCTCCACCGCCCCCACCGCAAGCGGTGAGAAATACAATGAGGGGAATACTCAAGAGTTGATTGCATGCACGCATAAATGGCCTCGTTATGATTATTGTAAAAATCTTGTACTGCTATGGTAAGCAAGAGCTACCGCTAAAGCAACCGTTTACAGCCCAACTTTGTACTTTTTTACATATGCCAATCACACCAAATACAAAAAAAGGAGCAATGCCCCCCCTTTTGATTCTAAACACTTATTTTTTCTTGATTGGCCGCTCCCAACCCTGAATATTGCGCTGTTTGCTGCGAGCTATGGCCAGCTCGGTGGCTTCTACATCTTTAGTGATAATGGAACCTGCGCCGACCGTAGCGCCTGCGCCAATTTTGACCGGTGCGACCAATGCCGAGTTGGAGCCGATAAAGGCGTTATCGCCAATCTCAGTTTTGAATTTGTTCACGCCGTCATAGTTGCAGGTGATGGTGCCTGCGCCTACGTTTACACCGCTGCCGATGGTGGCATCGCCAATGTAACTTAAGTGGTTAACCTTACTGCCTCTGGCGATATTCGCTTTTTTGGTTTCTACAAAGTTGCCGATTTTTACGCCGTCTGCGAGGTTAGTACCGGGGCGCAACCGAGCGTAAGGGCCGATATCGCAATCGTCTGCGAGTACTGAGTCCTCAATATGGCTGTAGGCTTTGATGTGTGTGTTTTTACCGATAGTCGCGTTAATAATCACGCAGTTGGGTTCGATGGTGACGCCATCGCCTAGTACTACATCGCCTTCAAATACGCAGTTCACGTCGATCACCACATCGCGGCCAGCTTGCAAGTTGCCGCGAATATCTATGCGTGCCGGGTCGAGTAAAGTCACGCCCGCAACCATCAATTCATTGGCTTTTTGTTTTTGGTAGAAGCGCTCAAGTGCGGCTTGTTGCTGGCGATTATTGATGCCTTCTACTTCTTCCACCGCGTTGGGTTGTTCAACTTGAATCGTAATGCCGTCCGCCTTGGCCATGGCGATAATATCGGTGAGGTAGTATTCGCCCTGAGCATTATTGTTGTTGAGTTGCGGCAGCCATTTTTGTAGGTGCTTGGCTTTTACCGCCATGATGCCAGTATTGATTTCGGCGATCTTGCGCTGGGCTTCGCTGGCATCTTTGTGTTCGACAATCGCGATAACCGCACCGGCAGTATCGCGCACTATGCGGCCATAGCCCGTGGGATCTTGCATATTGACGGTGAGTAAACCCATTTGGGTTTCACTCACTTGCGCGATTAACTTCTGCAGGGTTTCAGCGCGGGTGAGGGGAACATCGCCGTAGAGAATTAGTACGGTTGCGTCACTGCGCAAATGCGGCAAGGCTTGTTGTACGGCGTGGCCGGTGCCTAATTGCTCGGCTTGCAAGGCGAATTTCACATCAGGCGCTGCCATGCGCTCTTCCACTTTCTCAGCACCGTGGCCGACGATAATCAAAATTTGTTCACCACCTACTTTACGCGCGGTATCTACCACATGTTGCACCAGTGCCTTGCCGCCAATGGGATGCAAAACCTTGGGTAAATCTGAACGCATACGTGTGCCTTTACCGGCGGCGAGGACAAGAATATCGAGCATGGTGAATTCCTTTACAGTTTTCAAAAAGAGGGAAGCATTTTAACGATTTATTGGGGGAAAACTATGACAGGCTTTAAACATAAAAAAAGGCGACCCGAAAGTCGCCTTTTTATCAAAACAACAACCTACGCTTACTTACCCGCTTTTTTGCGGATCGCTTGCAGGGTACGCAATTGAGCAGAAGCTTCTGCCAATTGAATTGCTGCGCGTTGGAAATCAATCTCGGAAGATTGATTTGCCAGTTGTTGCTCTGCGTGTTGCTGTGCTTCAAGCGCTTTGGCTTCATCCATATCACCGGCACGCAGAGCAGTGTCTGCCATAACCGTTACTTGATAGGGCTGAACTTCAAGGAATCCACCAGAAACGTAGAATACTTCCTCATCGCCGCCTTGTTTGATAACACGTACTGGGCCTGGCTTAACGCCAGTCAGCAATGGCGCGTGACCATAGTTAATACCTAAGTCACCCACGCTACCTGTAACAATTACCATCTCGACCAAGCCCGAAAAAATTTCGCGCTCGGCACTGACGATATTGCATTGAACAGTCATGGCCATATCCGTTTCTCTTGATAAATGTCAAAGGCACAAACTCATGGAAAAACCCGAAGCGGCAACGCTTCGGGTTAATTCATTACTTGAGTTTGGTGGCTTTTTCGATAGCTTCGTCGATAGTACCAACCATGTAGAAAGCTTGTTCTGGCAAGTGATCGTAATCACCCGCAAGTAAGCCTTTGAAACCACGAATGGTTTCTTTCAATGGAACGTATTTGCCTGGTGAACCAGTGAATACTTCCGCTACGTGGAATGGCTGAGACAAGAAACGTTCGATTTTACGCGCACGAGATACGGTTTGTTTGTCTTCTTCTGACAATTCATCCATACCCAAAATCGCAATAATATCTTTCAATTCTTTGTAACGTTGCAGTACGGTTTGAACACCGCGAGCAGTTGAATAATGCTCGTTGCCGATGATCATTGGGTCCAACTGACGTGACGTTGAATCCAATGGATCGATCGCTGGGTAAATACCCTTAGCGGCGATGTCACGGCTCAATACTACGGTTGAATCCAAGTGCGCAAATGTTGTAGCTGGAGACGGGTCAGTCAAGTCATCCGCAGGTACGTATACCGCTTGTACAGAGGTGATCGAACCAATTTTGGTAGAAGTAATACGTTTTTGCAGAACGCCCATCTCTTCCGCCAATGTTGGTTGGTAACCTACTGCTGATGGCATACGGCCCAACAATGCAGATACTTCGGTTCCCGCCAAGGTGTAACGGTAGATGTTGTCTACGAAGAAGAGTACGTCTTTACCTTCGTCACGGAATTTCTCCGCCATGGTCAAACCAGTCAAGGCTACGCGCAAACGGTTGCCTGGCGGCTCGTTCATTTGACCGTAAACCATCGCAACTTTATCAACTACGTTAGATTCTTTCATCTCGTGGTAGAAGTCGTTACCTTCACGAGTACGCTCACCTACACCGGCGAACACGGATAAACCGGCGTGTTCTTTCGCGATGTTGTTGATGAGTTCCATCATGTTTACGGTTTTACCTACACCCGCACCACCGAACAAACCTACTTTACCGCCTTTAGCAAAGGGGCAAACCAAGTCGATTACTTTGATACCGGTTTCGAGCAACTCTTCAGAAGCAGCCAAATCTTCGTACTTAGGCGCTGCACGGTGAATCTGCATACGCTCTTGTTCGCCGATGGGGCCACACTCGTCAATTGGGTTACCCAATACGTCCATAATGCGACCAAGGGTTTCTTTACCCACTGGCACATTGATTGGCGCGTTGGTGTTGGTCACGATTAAACCGCGACGCAAACCTTCAGAAGAACCCAGCGCAATAGTGCGAACAACGCCGTCACCTAATTGCTGTTGTACTTCAAGAGTTAGATTGCCTTCGGTGATAACCAAAGCATCATAAACTCTGGGCACTGCATCGCGTGGGAATTCCACATCGATTACTGCGCCGATAATTTGAACAATATGTCCGCTACTCATTTCCGGTTCCTCTTTGTTCCAGAAAT
>DAOORH010000025.1:3710-10153 GCA_035389145.1 Cellvibrio sp. | reverse complement strand
GTAATTGCTGCTTGACGCGCTTTGTTGTAAATCAGTTTCAAGCTATCAATCAATTCACCGGCGTTGTCGGTTGCGCTTTTCATCGCAATCATACGTGCGGCCTGTTCACAGGCGGCATTTTCAACCACAGATTGATAAACTTGCGACTCAATAAAACGGGTCAATAAGCCTTTTAACAATTCAGCTGCATCTGGTTCGTAGATGTAATCCCAGTGATGTTTCAACTTGGTATTTTCATCTGCAACCAGTGGCAACAATTGGCGAATCGTGGGCTTTTGAGTCATGGTGTTGACGAATTCGTTGCTTACAATAAACAACTTATCAATCTTGCCTTCTTCAAATGCATCCAACATCACCTTCACGCTGCCAATCAAATCGGCAACGGTGGGTGCTTCGCCGAGGTCGCGGGTAGACGCAACCACATTACCGCCAAAACTTTTAAAGAACGCAGCAGCTTTCGCTCCCACTAAGCACAAATCTATCGCTACACCTTGGTCAGCCCAAGTCTTCATGCTCTTAATGGAGTTTTTGAACACGTTAGCGTTCAAACCACCACAAAGGCCACGGTCACTGGATACCAAAATATAGCCAACGCGCTTAACGGGGCGCTCTTTCATAAAACGGTGTTTGTATTCAGGATTGGCGTTAGCCAAATGCCCGATTACATCACGCATGCGATTGGCGTAAGGCTTACCCAACTGCATGCGCTCTTGCGCACGACGCATTTTACTTGCAGCAACCATTTCCATCGCGCTAGTAATTTTCTGCGTGCTTTTGACGCTTGATATCTGCGTCCGAATTTCTTTTGTGCTTGCCATACTCAAAGACTCAGTTAAAAAGGTGCTCTGGGAGCACCTTTAATTACCAGGTGCGGCTTGCTTTCAGTTTGGTCACCAGCTCTTTGAACTTGCCTTCCAACTCGCTATTCCAATCACCGGTGGCATCTATGTGATTCATAGTGTCAGCGTATTCAGTTTTAGCGAATGAGAGCAGGGCAGCTTCAAAATCGAGCACTTTGCTAACTTCGATGTCTTTCAAATGACCTTCGTTAGCGGCGAACAATACCAATGCCATTTGTGCAACACTCAATGGAGTAAATTGCTTTTGCTTCATCAATTCAGTAACACGTTGACCGTGTTCCAATTGTGATTTAGTCGCTTCGTCCAAATCTGATGCAAACTGCGAGAACGCAGCCAATTCACGGTATTGCGCCAATGCGGTACGAATACCACCGGCAAGCTTTTTGATAACTTTAGTTTGTGCTGCACCACCTACACGCGATACCGAAATACCGGCGTTCATCGCAGGACGTACGCCTGAGTTGAACATTGACGATTCCAAGAAGATCTGGCCGTCGGTAATCGAAATTACGTTAGTTGGAACGAATGCAGACACGTCACCAGCCTGAGTTTCAATGATTGGCAGCGCGGTCAATGAACCGGTTTGGCCTTTCACTTCACCTTTGGTGAACTTCTCTACGTAGTCTTCGCTTACGCGAGAAGCACGCTCGAGCAGACGGCTGTGGAGATAGAATACATCGCCTGGGTAAGCTTCACGGCCCGGAGGACGACGCAGCAACAAGGAGATTTGACGGTAAGCCCAAGCTTGCTTGGTCAAGTCGTCATAAATGATCAAGGCATCTTGGCCACGGTCACGGTAGTACTCACCAATGGTGCAACCTGTGAACGGAGCAAGGAATTGCATTGCCGCTGGATCAGACGCAGTCGCCGCGATCACAACGGTGTGATCCATAGCGCCGTTTTCTTCTAATTTGCGCACTACTGCAGCAACAGAAGAGGCCTTTTGGCCGATGGCGACATAGATACACTTAATGCCAGAACCTTTTTGGTTGATGATGGCATCAACAGCGATGGCGGTTTTACCAATTTGACGGTCACCGATGATCAACTCACGTTGACCGCGACCAATTGGAACCATGGCGTCGATTGCTTTCAAACCAATTTGTACCGGTTGGTCTACTGATTTACGCCAAATTACGCCTGGAGCAATTTTTTCAACTGCATCAGTCATTTTGGTGTTCAGTGGGCCTTTACCGTCGATTGGGTTACCCAAGGCGTCAACTACGCGACCAAGCAATTCTGGACCAACAGGGACTTCCAAAATACGACTGGTACACTTACATTTTTGGCCTTCGGCAATTCCGCGGTAATCGCCGAGAATTACTGCACCTACGGAGTCGCGCTCCAAGTTCAGTGCCATCCCGTAAACGCCGCCTTCAAATTCAATCATCTCGCCGTACATAACGTCGGCCAGACCGTGAATACGAATAATACCGTCAGTTACGGAAACGACAGTACCTTCGTTTTGAGCTTCTGTAGAAAATTCAAGACTCTCAATACGCTTCTTGATAATTTCACTGATTTCAGAAGGATTCAGTTGCTGCATGCTCTGTTCCTCGATCCTAGACTTAGGATTTCAATGCTTCGGCGAGTTTCGCCAAGCGGCCACGGACTGAACCGTCGATTACCATGTCACCAGTGTGAATAATCACACCGCCCAACAGACTCTTATCAACCGAGCTGTTCACGTCAATCTTACGATTCAATTTGGCGCTTAGTGATTGAGCCAATTTGTTAATCAAGTCAACAGGCAACTCGTAGGCTGCTGTGATCTCAACTTCGATTGTTTTTTCTTGCTGGGCTTTCATCTTGGCGAACAAGTCACGGATGTAAGGCAACAACGCGAGACGCTTGTTGCTAGCAAGGGTATGGATGAAGTTTTTAACTTTTTCATCCATTTTTTCACCACAAACTTGTACAAACACGGCAGCTTTTTGCTCTGCAGATAAACCAGATGCGCCTAGGGCTTTTTTCACCTGATCTTGGCCTGCAACGGCAGCTGAAACGTCCAGTGCTTCGAACCAAGACTGCAAGGTGTTTGCAGTCAAGGCGTATTCAAATGCTGCTTTGGCATAGGGTCTAGCCAAGGTGGTTAGTTCAGCCATATCAACCTCAATTACAATTCAGCAGCGAGTTTATTTACCAACTCGTTGTGAGCATTTTGATCGATAGAAGATCCGAGGATCTTTTCTGCACCAGCCAGAGCAAGAACAACCACTTTGCTACGCAATTCTTCTTTCGCGCGGCTGGTAGCCTGTTCAATTTCCGCTTCTGCAGAGGCTTTAACACGGCCAGCTTCAACAAGGGCTTTTGCTTTTGCTTCTTCAACAATTTCAATAGCCCGCTTGTTAGCAGAATCAATAATGGCAGCAGCTTCCTTCTTTGCAGAAGTTAGTTGCTCGGCCACTTTTTGTTTAGCCAATTCAAGATCTTTCTCAGCCCTATCCGCAGCCTGAAGCCCATCAGCAATGCGCTGTGAACGTTCAGCCATTGCCGCAACAATGGGTGGCCATACAAAACGGCTCGTCAGATAAATAAAGATGACAAACGCCACCATTTGGCCAATTAACGTTGCATTAATGTTCACGTTTAAATGCCTTTGTTAAAGGGTTTAATTATGTTGAGTGGATTAAGAACCAACAACAGCAAACAAGATGTACAAGCCAATTGCAACGCTGATAATTGGCAATGCATCCACCAGACCCATTACAACGAAGAATTGGGTACGCAACATCGGAATCAATTCTGGTTGACGGGCACCGCCTTCCAAAAACTTACCACCCAAAATGCCTACACCAATTGCTGCACCAATTGCGCCTAAACCGATAACCAGGGCACCTGCCAAATATAAAAAAGCTGTTGCTTCAGTAATCACTGTATTTCTCCTACAAAGTTAAAGTTAAAAAAGTTAAAACAAAAAACAAAAAATTAATGCGCTTCATCGTTTTGATAAGCCAAGCTCATATAAACGATCGTCAAGACCATAAAAATCAATGCTTGCAAGTAAATAATTAAAATATGAAACAGAGCCCAAACGATTTGCACTGCAACGGCCACGCCCGCAAACAACCAGCTAGCACCGTACATGATCGCAACAAGGATGAAGATAATTTCGCCAGCATACAGATTTCCAAACAAACGAAGGCCAAGGGAAACCGGTTTAGATAAAAGAGTTGGTAACTCCAAAACGAAATTAACAGGAATAAATAGGGTTTGAATAACAGGGTTTTTACTGCTGAACGGATGTAGAGTTAACTCTTTAATGAAACCCAAAAAACCTTTTTGAGTAATGCTATACCATAAAATCAGCACAAATACACAAAGAGCCATGCCAATCGTGATATTAGGGTCAGCAGATGGAACTACTTTGAAGAAAACTTCATGCGGATTAGCACCCAACACATGAACACCGAAAAGTTCAGCTGTTTTTGGCAATAAATCAATTGGCAATAAATCCATGGCATTCATGAACAACACCCAAACAAATATTGTCAGTGCCATGGGGGCGATCATTTTGTTTTTGTAAGGGAACATGCTCTTTACATTGTTTTCAACTAACTCAAGAGCACATTCAACAGCATTTTGTAATCCCGTTGGCGTATCTGATGTTACTTTTTTAGCAACGCTACGGAAAATCAAAAAGAACACAAGACCCAAAAAAACTGACCAACCCATGGTATCGACGTTAACCGCCCAAAAACCCATAGATTTAGCTTCAGCGCCATTAGCGGCAAAGGTCCAAGATCCATCAGGCAACTGACCGTAGGTCAGGTTGGTTAAATGGTGCTGAATATACTGTGATGAAGTGAGCGCCTCGTGGTGCTCAGCTGCGTGTTCAACGTCTGACATCTAGTGTTATCCCAATCAAAATGAAAAAACTTTTAGCATCAACCTCGGCGAGCGCTCTTACTTTTTAAAGAGCCGGCTGCGAGCCAAGGGATAAACCCACGCCATGGATTGCACCAAGACATAAGCTATAAAAATCAAAAGGGCATAAGTTGGTTGTTTAAATAGTGAAAACCGCGTGAAGACTACCAAGAAAAGCAGCGCAGTAACAACAAATTTACCAATCTCACCAACATAAAAGGCAGCCAACATTTCCCCCGGTGGTTTCCCCAACCCAGGGCGAAACGCCACAATCGCAAGCCAAAGATTGGCTAACGAGCAAATCACTCCACCCACTAGGATTGCAATTGCGACTTGGCTGCTGAATACCAAACCCAAAAGGCTCAGTACACAACTAGCGACAACTTGAGCGGCGACAATCTGCAAAGCAAAAGCACGGCCTTTAGGTTCCTTATAGTGAGGAACGGGGCGGGACGAATGGGTTGGACTCGTCAATTTGCTTGTCTCGTGATTTGTCTAGCTTGTCAAAGTGCTCGTTATTACTTTATGTAACAACCAACCTCATTTACCGCTCAATTTTGGCGCAGGCATTATAGTGACAAAGGTCACCCGCATCAACCACGCACCCTTGCCAATTCTTTACAAAAGCGGCAAAAGCGCGCGCACTTGGCCTGTTTTCAACGGCTACTATTGAATATGAACCAAAATGCCGTCTAATTCGTCCAGCGAGTTGTAACTGATCACTAACTTGCCTTTACCTTTAGTGCCCTGCTGAATTTCTACCGCAGCGCCCAGTTTTTCTGAAAGGCTGTTTTCTAAACGGCGAATATCGGCAGAAGGTGCCGCATCGGATTTAACTTTTGCGTCCTTTTTGCCCTCCTGATAAACACGCACCAAAGCTTCAGTTTGACGAACCGATAAACCCTTGGCGACGATTTGACGAGCAATATCGCGCTGTACATTGGCTTCCAAAGTCAGTATGGCGCGGGCATGACCCATTTCCAGGTCGCCATGTTCCAGCAAAGTCTTTACTTCCTCATTGAGCGCGATCAAACGCAAGAGATTTGTTACGGTCGCGCGGGATTTCCCCACCGCTTGCGCCACTTCAGCGTGAGTCAACTCGAACTCATCTTGCAATCGCTTAAGCGCAACGGCTTCTTCGATAGGATTTAAGTTTTCGCGTTGGATATTTTCAATCAGCGCCATGGCGATGGCGGCTTCATCCGGCACTTCACGAATGACTACCGGGATACGATCCAAGCCAGCAATTTGCGTTGCGCGCCAACGGCGTTCGCCGGCAATAATTTCGTAACGACCTTCGCCAATCGAGCGCACCACAATCGGCTGCATCACACCTTGGGCTTTAATCGATTCGGCTAATTCTTCTAGCGCTTCTTGATTCATATCGCGACGCGGTTGATATTTTCCGCGTTGAATCAACTCAATCGGTAAATGCGCGAGCTTGCCATCGCGATAATCAAATTTTGTATCAGCTTCGCCGGGCACAACTGGCATATCCGGTGCTGGAGAGGTTACACCGAGGCCCGCACTTAAGAGCGCATCCAAACCTTTTCCCAAGCCTTTGCGTTTTATCGACATTCAAATAAACCTTTTTAATTTTTAGTGTGCGGTTTCAGCTGGAGTAGCTGATTTGGTTGCAGCTTCGTTGCGACGCAGAATTTCACCGGCAAGTGCGAGATAAGCAATAGCGCCTTTGGACTGACGATCAAACGCCAA
>DAOORH010000025.1:0-3610 GCA_035389145.1 Cellvibrio sp. | reverse complement strand
TTACCCACACCGCCTTTTTGATTTGCAATTGCGTATATCTTGGTCAAGTGAAAATCCTTTAACCACACAGTGGCTTCAAAATTTATTGTTTGGTTTGCAATACCAATAGGTGGCGTTCACCGTCGGTTGCTGCAACATCTAATTTTATGCTTTCCAGTAATTCAATTTTATCGGCAATGGGTGCAAGTTCATCTTGCGGATAGATACCTTTCATCGCTAAAAAAACACCATCGTTTTCCAGTAGGTGCGAACAACCTTCTGTCATATCTTGCAAGCTCGCAAACGCACGACTGATGACGGTATTAAATTTTTGCGCCGGCTGAAATTCTTCCACACGTCGATTTTCTACACTGACGTTTTGCAATTTCAATAGCGTTTTTACATGAAATAGAAAACGCGTTTTTTTTCCAGCGCTATCGAGCAGCGTGAATTTTTTTCCCGGAAACATTATGGCTAAAGGAATTCCCGGTAATCCGCCGCCGGTGCCCACATCAATTACATGTTGTGTCGAGTGTTTACTCGTTAAAAAATACGGCACCACACTCAAGCTATCTAACAAGTGACGTGCGACCATCTGGCGAATATCGCGAATCGCCGACAAATTGTAGGCTTTGTTCCATTTGTCGAATTCGCGGATGTAACTTAGCAAATTACTAATTTGCGCTTCGGACAAGGCCACAGCCATTTCACTTGCGCCCTGAACGAGAATCCCACGCAAATCTTTTTCTAAATCACTCAATGGATAAAACTCTTTTTTAATTACAACTTGTTAGCAAAGCGCCAGTTATCCCGCGAAGCGGAAAATTTATTTTTTAACAGCCGCTAATTAGGATGCCTGCTGCTCAACGTCGTCTTTCACTTTCATTCTTTTCAACATGCCATGCTTTTTTAAATACATCAGCAATTGTGAAATCGCTGCCGGTGTAATTCCCGAAATACGCTGTGCTCGCGCTAGTGTTTGTGGCCGCGCAGCGGACAATTTTTGTTTGACTTCGTTGGAAAGGCCTTCTACCACACTGTAATCAAAGTCATCTGGCAAAATCGTATTTTCATAAGCGCGCAAGCGATCAATTTCTTCTTGTTGGCGATCTATATAGCCAGAATACTTCGCAGCAATTTCAATTTGCTCGGCAACATATTCGTCGTTGACCGACTCACCTTTTAAAAACGATTCGCCTTTCAAAGTCGCAACATCGCCGTAGGTTAATTCAGGGCGTTTTAATAAATCGTGCAAACTGTATTCGCGAATTAATTTGGTGTTGATAATCGCTTCAACTTTTTCGGCTTCGGGTGAACCGGCTTGAATCCAGGTGGATTTCAACCGCTCTTGTTCGCGCGCGATATTTTCGCGTTTCTCACAGAAAGCTTGCCATTGTTCATCGCCAACCAAACCAAGTTCGCGGCCTTTTTCGGTCAAGCGTAAATCGGCATTATCTTCGCGCAACAACAACCGATATTCCGCGCGGCTGGTAAACATACGGTAGGGTTCTTTGGTACCGAGGGTAATTAAATCGTCAACCAACACCCCGACATACGCTTGATCGCGCTCTGGGCACCAGCTGTCTTTTTCCTGCGCGCGCAGCGCAGCGTTTATTCCCGCAAGCAAACCTTGTGCTCCAGCTTCTTCGTAACCGGTGGTGCCGTTAATTTGGCCGGCAAAAAATAATCCGCCGATCACTTTGGTTTCCAAACTGTGTTTCAAATCTTGTGGATTGAAAAAATCGTATTCAATCGCATAACCGGGGCGAAGAATATGCGCGTTTTCAAAGCCTTTCATGGAACGCACGATTTCCAACTGCACATCAAACGGCAAGCTGGTGGAAATTCCGTTGGGATAGAGTTCGTGCGTAGTCAAACCTTCGGGCTCGATAAACACTTGGTGTGAATCTTTATCCGCGAAGCGGTGAATTTTATCTTCGATACTCGGGCAGTAGCGCGGGCCTATACCTTCGATCACACCAGAATACATGGGTGAGCGATCAAGGTTGCGACGAATCACATCGTGGGTTTTTTCATTGGTGTGTGTCATGTAACAGCAAATTTGGCGCGGGTGCATAGCGCGATTACCGCGCACCGACATCACCGGCACCGGTGTATCGCCCCATTGTTTTTCCAAACCGTCGAAATTGACGGTGCGCGCGTCAACGCGTGGTGGCGTTCCCGTTTTTAAACGATCTACGCGCAGCGGTAATTCGCGCAGGCGTTTTGAAAGTGCGATTGATGGCGGATCACCAGCGCGGCCGCCGGAATAATTTTGCATACCGATATGAATCAAACCGCCGAGAAAAGTACCGGCGGTTAGCACGACTTGATTCGCGTGGAATTTCAAACCCATTTGGGTAATCACGCCGCGAATTTCATCGTTTTCGACAATTACGTCGTCAGCGGCTTGTTGGAAAATCCACAAGTTAGGTTGATTTTCGAGAGTTTCGCGAATAGCAGCTTTGTAAAGAATTCGGTCAGCTTGGGCACGGGTCGCGCGAACAGCTGGGCCTTTGCGGGCGTTGAGCACACGGAATTGGATGCCGCCTTTGTCGGTTGCCAACGCCATAGCGCCGCCAAGGGCATCAATTTCTTTCACGAGATGGCTTTTGCCAATCCCGCCAATTGCTGGGTTGCAGGACATTTGGCCGAGCGTTTCGATGTTGTGAGTCAGCAACAGGGTTTTGCAGCCCATGCGTGCCGCCGCCAAACAGGCTTCCGTACCGGCATGGCCACCGCCAATTACGATCACATCAAAACGTTCCGGGAAAATCATCGAACAACAACCTTGCAGTCAAAACTGCGGATTAAATATTGGGTGTTAATTCCTCTTTAAAAAACCAGCCAATAGGGGTTTTCGGAAAAGGGCACGCATTATAGAGCGAGTTGATCAATTGCACAAAACATGTACAGGGTTTAATCAGCTTATTTTTTGCACGAAAACTTATTCTGTTACAACAAAGGAAAATAATTAAATAAATATATATAAAGTTATTTAAGAAGATAAAAGATGTTGTAATTAATATGCAGCCTTATTTCTGTGGATAAATCACTTTTTCCTATTGTATTCAATAGGATATATGAAGTAAAACCCTTAGGGGAAACTGCTGGAAAGCTCGTGGCAAGCTACTCATAAGCTGGTGGTAGAAGCCTTAGTTATACAAATCAGTATCAAAAAGAGACTTATCCCCAAAACCACTGCCAGCTTTTACGCCTTAAGCCCACAGAATTACCCACATAGAATCAAAGACTAGGTAAAAACCTTGTAAAAACAGGAGTTTATAGCGTAAATCTCTATTATTTTGTGGATAACCTGTGTAACTGTGTGGAAAAACATGAAAACAAGTCTGTATAAACATTACTTTAACTGTAATGTTTATTAAAAAGAGGCTTTTAAAAAGGCTAACTATGTCTGTAAAAGAAAATTCGAAAATAACCGAAATAAAGCGTAGTTGATGAAGAAGTAAACAGATTAGGATGCGTTAGAGAGAGAAATCGATGTAAGTTTTTTATCTTTATCTGTAAAGCAGGGTTGGGGTGACTCTTGGGCATCTAACCAACGCAGTAATAAATCCCAATCATTACGATCGCGTTCGTAGTTTTTTTGCGGATAATCGCTAATTCCGCG
>DAOORH010000024.1:0-16867 GCA_035389145.1 Cellvibrio sp. | reverse complement strand
TTAAAAGGTGTGATGAATCAATACTTGGTCAGCAATCGAATGACGCGTGAAATCAATCCGCGCTTGCTGTACTGCCAGCAGAGTTGAAGTTTTGTCCACTGAGTGTTGTTTAAAAATTGTTGACGGTAAGCGGATTTTTGCTGGTCAATGTCCTTAGGTTTTACCTGCTTTAAATCGCGCATAACAACGTAGTGGGTTCTAGCGCAGTAGTGGCTAAAGGCTAAACGGGCTTGTGCAGAGAGGCTGGGATATTGTTTTAGCCATACCGCTAACACACCCTCGCATCCGAGTGCTGCATCCTCAATTTTCTGTTCACTAAGCGTATTCAGAATGCTGCCTGCGCGGCGGCGATAGGCAACCCATACGCTGGGTTGGTAATAATAGGTTCGTGCGCGCACGGCTAAACGCGGCGTAGTCACCATATCTTCCATGGTGCGGCCAACGGGAAATCGTAAGTCATCACCCCACAGAGTGCGCTTCGCGATTTTTGACCATACATGCAGCTCGCCTTTTTTGTACAAGCCGTAGAATAAATCTTCGCCATTGCTCAGTAAGCAATTTGAGATTCCCACAAAAGATGCGCGATGATTTTCGCCGCGCAATCGGTGTTTCGGTTTTTGGTTTTCGCGCAAGACACGAAAATCACACAACACTAAATCGGGTGAGTGTTGTTCTACAATAGTGCTGAGCTGTTGAATTGCACCTAGCTCTAGTACATCATCGGAATCCAAAAACCAAATGTAAGTGCCTTGTGCAACATCTAACATGGAGTTTCGCGCGGCGCTCAATCCTTGATTTTTTTCGTGCTGCATTAGGGTGAGCTTAATGTGCGATTGCGAAGCAAAAGTGTTCAATATGGCATTCGAATTATCCGTGGAGCAGTCATCCAACACGATAATTTCTATCGTGGAATCTACTTGGGAGCAGACGGAATCAAGGCATGCAACCAAATAAGCTTCAACGTTATAAACGGGAATAAGTATGCTTAACCAATAGCCAGAGTTCATATGCACACTTAATAAAACAATGATTCGCGGTACACAGCTTCAGGTAGCCGAATAATCGATAAAAACAGATTTTCATAATGCTTAACCATGCGCTCTAAACTCAATTGCTGCACTGCACGCTGGCGCGCGTTTCTAGCGAGTTCATGGGTGAAATAGCTATCAACCAGTGCAATGTGTAAAGCATTGGCGAGCGACTCTGGCGAGTTCGGTGTAACCAATAAACCATCTTTGTTGTGTTGAATCATTTCTTGTACGCCGACCACTTCTGAGCCTATCACCACGCAGCCAGCAGCCATGCCCTCACACAGCGTTAAAGGCATGCCTTCGTAGTGTGTTGTTAGTGCGCAAACTCTATTTTGTTGTAAAAGCTCGGGAACATTGTTGCAAAAGCCTAAGAACTTAACCTGATCTTTTAATTTAAGTTCTTTCACCAATTTTTTTGCACGCTTCATGTGTTTCTTGCTACCTGCACCGGCAAGATAAAGCGGAGCAAATACATTTCTTTCGCGCAATAAAGCAACTGCCTTAATCAATGTGAGGTGATCTTTTTGTTTAGCAAAACGCGCAGCCATGACAATACCGGCTTCACGTTCTTGCAGGGGGGGGCAGTCGGTTTGTGTGTAAGGTGTTAGGTCAATTCCGTTGTTGATGGTTAGCGTTTTTTCGGCGGGAAATTTTAATCGCAATAACTCTTGGCGTACGCCTTCAGAACAACCCACAATTTTATCGGTGTATTTTGCAAGCCAGCGTGCCTGCATTAATCGCCAAGGTGTGTAGCGTTCGCGCGAGTTGTGTTCAACATGAATGAGGTGCGGCACACCCGCAATAAGACCGGCGTATCGGCCCCACAAATGCTCGCTAAAACCGTGGCACACAATAATGTCGGGCTTGTACTGCCGACAGATTTTCGCCAACGCAAAAATGGTGGCGATATTCGACCAGCTGGTAACAGTTTCAACCGGAAGCCCAAAATCCCGAAGTTCTTGGATTTTTGCATCGTGCTTTGATTTTTTTCGACGCAATACCAATAAGCTTTCGAAATCCGTACTACCCAGACTTGCCTTTACAAGCTCTATGGCCACGGATGTTGAGCCAGAGAAGCCGCCAGTAACAAAATGAATGACTTTTAACGAGCTCATAAACAGGGGCTCTTGTTGGGTAGGTGGCTGGATGGGCGAAGGTTCTCAGTAGCGCCACACAGATTCGTTGGCTATTTGACCGCAGCTTGATGTTAGATTTATGACAGCCGCTACCTTTACCTCTCTCCCTTATCTCACACCTCTGAGTACTCCCATCCGCTTTGCGGGCCCCTTTGAATTGCTTGACAGCATTTTTGCGAACATTGATAATAATGAGAATTAGTAGCATTTGATATATTTTGCTTTAGGTCAATTTTAGTCATTTGAGAAAGTAATAGGCTTGATTCCCGAAACAGAAGCCAATCGGTTCGGTTGTCATCGCAAGCACAAGAATCAAATTTATTGCTTAAGAACATTAATTTTGGAGGCTAACCTCATGAAAAATATTCGTTTTTTGGCTCTGGTATCAGCATTTTTAGCCAGTGGTTACGCGCAAGCACATGCTGATATGGAATGTACCGATAAGCCCAAAACTGAGTGGCTGCATGTGTTGGATATGCAAAAAAAGATTGTTAATGAACATGGCTTTGCCATCAAAAAATTTCAAGAAGCAGGTTCTTGCTATGAAATTTATGGCTGGGGCAAAAGCAAAGATGGCAAAAAATTCGAAGAGATTGAGGTTTACTTTAATCCGGTGACTGGCGAAATCGTCAAAAAGAAATTTAGAGACTAAAAAGTCTTGGAATAGCTGAAGCATGTAATAAATTCAGCGTTTAGCACTAAAAACACACACATTTAAAATCTAGGTATGTACGCATGAAAAACCAGAGTCAAAAGAATTTTGTAAGTATTCCAACCATGGCTAAAAGCAGCCTTGCAGTAGGTATTGCTGCCACTATGTTGATGCCGCTTGGCGCCTTTGCTGAAGAAGCTAAAGCTGCCAATAAAGACGAGCCCAAAAAAGTACTTGAGACCGTAAAAGTAGAAGCAACCGCACTTGAAGCTAACCCTAATGCGCAAGCGGGCGTACCTTACAAAGCACAATTCTCTGGTGATGACCGTCACACTCGCCCGATTGCAGAAACTCCGCAAAATATTACTGTGCTAACTAAAGCGCAAATTGAAGAATCGGGTTACACCGATTTAGGCGCAATTTTGGATGCACAACCTGGCATCACTTTAGGTACTGGCGAAAACGGTAACGCGTTTGGTGACCGTTATATTATTCGCGGCCAAGAAGTGCGCAGCGATATTTTTGTAGACGGCTTGCGTGACCCAGGCATGACCACTCGTGAAAGTTTTGTGGTGGAACAAATTGAAATTACCAAAGGCCCAAACTCTAGTTTTGCGGGGCGTGGTAGTTCAGGCGGTGCCGTGAATGCAATTACCAAACAAGCCACAACTGATTATGATTTCACCAGTTTAACCGCTGGCCTTGGTACCGATAATCATCACCGTCTTACGTTGGATTCTAACCAAGCGCTCACCGAAGAGTTAGCCGTGCGGGTCAATTTATTAACCGCGAAAGAAGATATTCCAGATCGCGCGCCAACTTATCGCGAACGCCAAGGTGCTGCGATTTCTGGCTTCTATAATCCAACCGAAGAGTTTGAAATGACTCTGGATTATTACGGTTTAGATGCGAAAGACAATCCTGATTTGGGCACTTACTTAGAAGGTTCGGTTCCTAATCGCAAGCCTGCGAAGAATGTTCCTGTGTATGCGCAAGACGAAGATTTCCAAGAGTCAGATGTTGATACGTTTACCGCGCGTTTGAAATATCGTTTTAATTCTGATTTGCGCATTACCAACATTACTCGCAAAGGCACTTCTGACAACGGCTATGTGGTAACGGGTGCTAACAGCCGAACTACTGGTGCAAAAGATCCGAATGGTGTTTACACCACAGCTAGCTTAAGTACACACCAAGGTTGGCAAGAAGTGGATTATGTTGCCAACCAAACCAACTTGTTTATTAACCAAACTATTGGTGGTATGGAACACGAATTTATTGTGAGTGCCGAGTATACCGATCACTCCGTTTTAAATGGCGTTTATGCCTCTACCAGCTCTGGTCAAAATTGTACTACTGGTAATGGCACTACGTTAAATGCATGGTGTGTTTTCGATAAAACCGGCAAAGAAGTCGCTAACATTAATAAATTAATGAATCGCAAAATCACCAAAGGTATATGGGATATTGATTGGGCAGTAAAAGCAAAATCAATTTCTATTATGGATACTGTTGACCTGAACGATAAATGGACTGTGTTCGCGGGCGTTCGTGCGGATAAATTTGATTTTGATTTGGGCACGCAATCATCGGCATTGGTTGTTGATCGATTTGATTACTCTGATACTTTGACTAATAGCCACGTGGGTGTCGTTTATGATATCAACTCTGTTGGCAATGTGTATTTTACTTGGTCCACTGCTGCTGATATTAATGGCGGTGAATCTGACGTGGGCACCAGTGCAGGTTATGGCGGTACTGTAGTCTACACAGATCCAGTTACCGGAAAGCGCACTATTGCTACTGCTAGCCCAGAAAGCTCAGAAAATCTTGAGTTAGGTACCAAGTGGAATATTTTTGATGAAACATTGTTGCTTACAGGCGCAATTTTCCAGGTAACTAAGTCTGATCTTATGGAAGGTGTTGGGTACACACCCGGTGGTACCTTTAACACGGGTAAACTTCGTGTTCGTGGTATAGAGTTTGGTGCAAGTGGCCAAATTACCGATAAATTAGTGACTCAAGCAGGAATAACGTATATGGAGGCAGAGGTTTTGGAATCTGCACCGCTTGCAGGCCAAACAGTTAGCTTAAATATCGGAAAAACAATCAGTAACTTTGCAAATACTTCATTGAATTTACAATTGAAATATCAATTGACTGAGAAGTTTGGTTTTGGTGGCGCGTGGAAATACGAAAGCAAAAAGTATGCAGGTCAGCCAGATACGGCAGCAGCATATGTCACCTTGAATACAGGTGCTTATTATTATTCTCAACCGATTCCTGAGTATGCTGTGTTGGATTTGTTCGCCACTTACGATTTCAGCAAAAATCTGGATGTGCGTTTGAATATTGGCAACGTGACCGATAAGGATTACTACCTTGCGGCCTATCGTTCAGGATCATTTGTGTATAAAGGCGATGCACGTACTGCACGTGTCACGCTAAACTACAACTTCTAATCCCTCTGTGAGTAAAGCCGGGCTTATGCCCGGCTTTTTTTTGACTATGAATGAAACTCAGCAACTACTGTCAGCGTTAAGTTACATTCCTGCGGATATTCAATGCGCGCAAGATTACGAATTGCTTGCGCCACGTTTTATCCCTGCGCCCAGCTTTGCTTATATCGCCGGTGGCAGCGGGCAAGATCAAACGCTCGCCGCAAATCGCACTGCATTTTCTAAATGGTCTGTGTATCCGCGTTTGTTGTGCGATGTCACTCAAGGCCATACCCGTTTGAATTTGTTGAATCGCGAATTTGTGCATCCCATTTTTTTAGCGCCTGTTGCTTATCAAAAATTGGCGCACCCACAAGCGGAATTAGAAACTGCGCGCGCTGCAGAGGTGATGGAAGCTTGTATGATTACAAGCACACTCGCCAACACGAGCCTTGAAGATATTGCGGCTGTTAGTAATAACAGGAATGATAGCAATATAAAAAACAAGACTAGTGAAAAATGGTTTCAGTTATATTTTCAACCGAGCCGCGCCGCAACTTTAGATTTACTGAATCGCGCGCACGCTGCAGGTTATAGTGTAATTGTTGTCACGGTGGATGCATCTATCCGCACGCCAAGCTTGAGCGCCGTGCGTGCGCATTTTCACATGCCAGACGATTGCGTTGCCGTTAATGTGCAAAATTATGAAGTACCTGAAGCGCATGTGATCAGCGTAGGCCAAAGCAGAATTTTTAACGGCGCAATGCGTGATGCGCCTACATGGGCAGATTTAGAATGGTTGCTAAGCCAAACTTCATTGCCCATTTTTGTAAAGGGTGTGTTGCACCCGCAGGATGCACAAAAAATTAAAGCTATAGGTTGTGCAGGTATTATTGTTTCCAATCACGGTGGCCGCAGTTTAGATGGCGCACCGGCAAGTATTGATTGCGTAGCGAAAATTCGTGCCGCTGTGGGCGATGATTACCCCGTATTATTTGATGGTGGTATTCGCTCTGGTTTAGATATTTTTAAAGCGATTGCGCTCGGTGCAGATGCGGTTTTAATTGGTCGCTTACAAGTTTATGCGCTCAGTGTTGCAGGTGCACTCGGCGTTGCACATATGCTGAGACTGTTGCGCGAAGAATTAGAATTGTGTATGGCCTTGGCCGGTTGCGCAAGTTTGAGCGATATTCGTAATACCGCGTTAGAGTCTATTTAAAAAATCGGCGAGGCATTTAATGCTACTTATTATCGAAAATGTTTTAAGCAAAGAAGACGTGCAACAATTTCGCGCTCATATGGTGCAAGCGAATTGGGAATCCGGCTTAAAATCAGCGGGCACTTTGGCGCGCTCTGCAAAACAAAATTTGCAGTTAGATGATGCATCCGAATTGGCTACCAGCTTACGCAACCATATTTTGCGTAAACTCGGTACTCACCCTTTATTTATATCCTCTGCTTTGCCTGCAAAAATTTATCCGCCTAAATTTAATTGCTACACCAATGGTGGCGCTTATGGCACTCATATAGATAGCGCACTGATGCCTGTACCCGGCACTAATATAAGCGTGCGTGGCGATTTGTCCGCGACCTTGTTTTTGTCGGAGCCAGATGAATATGTGGGTGGTGAATTAGAAGTTCAGGGTATTGAAGGCGGGCAGGGTATTAAGCTCGCTGCGGGCGATATGGTGCTTTATTCCTCTGGCTATTTGCACCAAGTAAAACCTGTTACCCAAGGTGCGCGCATAGCGTCATTTTTTTGGGTGGAAAGTTACGTGCGCGATGAAAAACAGCGCAGCATTTTGTTCGAGCTGGATCAAACTATTCAGCAACTAACCCCAAAATTATCCGCAACAGATCCAGAGTTAATAAAACTCACTGGCCTCTATCACAATCTTTTGCGCTGCTGGGCGAATACATGAGTGAAATGAAACCGTCTGTAGTTACCTTATGGGATCCACTGGTTCGCTTGTTTCATTGGTCGTTGGCGGGGATTTTTATCGCTAACTATTGGATCAATGAAACCGGTGAAGATTGGCACAAATGGTTGGGTTATATCGCGATCGCTTGGTTATGTGTTCGCTTTGTGTGGGGTTTTATCGGCAAAGGCGCAGCGCGCTGGTCAGATTTTTTGCCAACCTATAGCCGCCTTAAACTTCATATCAGTTCACTAATAAATGGCAAAGCCTATCACCGCATGGGGCATTCACCGCTAGGTGCATTGGTTATGATTTTTATGATGCTGCTTATTTTGGTCTTAGGCATCACCGGTTTTATGATGGAAGAAATAGATTATTTCTGGGGCGAGGAATGGGTGCAAAATCTCCATGAGTGGAGTGCACATAGTTTATTGGCGTTGGTGTTCATCCATATAGCCGCTGCGCTATTTGAAAGCTATAAGCTCAAGGAAAATTTACCGCTTTCTATGGTGACAGGGAAACGTAAATTGTAACTACTGAAGAATGCCAGGCATTAACAGTCGCTCATATTCCCCCGTCTCTTTTAGCTTCTTAATTCCCTGATCAAACTTTTGCGCGAGCTCTTGTGAGTGTGTTTTTTTGCGGGAGAAGGCGAGGTAGATATCGCTGGTGTGATTGAACATGCCTTTTTGAACCGCAGTATTGCTTAGCCCCATTTCTTTTAGCGTTTGGTTGGCTTCTTCTTCAAACATCAAGGCAGCATCAATACGGCCTTGCTGCAGCATCTTTATCAATTGTACTTGGCGCGGTACGCGAACTTCCTTAAAGCGGCGGCGCTCTATCTCATAAATATCGCCATATTCGTAATCAATAATGGCTCCCACTCTATAACCATGGGGCAATTTTTTAGGGGTTGTTGCGGGCTGCGAGGCACCGGGGCGAAAGTACCAATAGGCGCTGGCTTGCAGAATAGGTTCTTTGCCAAAAATAAATTCCAGCTCGGTATTTTGTTGGCGGGTTACGTTGTAGCCCGCATCCAAGGCTCCGGCTTTTACATCTTGCAGTACGCGGGCGTAGGGGCGGACTACAACTTGGGTTTCTAGGCCTGCTTTAGCAAAGGCTGCTTTAACAATATTGGTGGAAATCCCTTGGCCTGACTTGTTGGAATAGGGCGGCCATGAGTCTTCTGCGCCTAAAATGAGCGGCTTAGGGCTGGCAAGTGGGCTCGCAGAGAACGCGAGTGACAAACAAATGCACGTTATAAGAGAGATGATTTTCATGACGTGGAAATTATCAATATACGGTACATATATCCATAGCTATGCAATTCTGCACGCCAACCAAAACACATCAGGCGACTGCCCGCCTCTTAAATGAGAAATATTCCTATTTCAGTTGATAATAATTATCATTTGAGTTATTTTTGCATTATTGAATATGAAAGCAGCTCACAAAACTATCAAGACAGAATTCCTGATGGACGTTAAAAGCTGCACCCAAATCCCGAAAGGGATTTATTTTTGACCACAAATAGAAATGATTATTATTAATATTAGAGAATTGATCTGTTCTCGCTTTAAGGAGTTGACTGTTATGAGTAAAACTAAATCCCCTGTAAACGCTGCAAAGCAATATCGTGCACTTAAACGCTTACAAGTATCGGCGTTGTCTTCCGTGATGTTGCTGGCAGCTGGCCACGCTTGGGCAGCTGAAGATGTTAAAAAAGACGATAAAAAGGACCACAAGAAAACCGAAGCTAGGGGCAAGCTGAACACGGTTAAGGTGAATGCAGATGCTATAGCGGCAGATTTCAAAGCCGACAAAGTCAGTTCGCCAAAACAAACCCAACCGCTGGTGGATATTCCTCAAACTATCGTGGTGGTTAAAAAGGAATTGTTCCAGCAACAAGCTGCAACCAGCTTGAGCGAAACTCTGCGCAACACGCCCGGCATCACCATGTTGATGGGTGAGAACGGCAACACCGCCACTGGCGATTCTATTTTTATGCGCGGCTTTGATACTCAAGGCAGCATTTTTATGGATGGCATTCGCGATTTGGGCGCGATCTCTCGCGATACCTTTAATACCGAACAAATTGAAATCGCCAAGGGCCCAGCCGGTGTTGATAACGGCCGTGGCGCAGCCTCCGGCTATGTGAATATGAGCAGCAAGATGGCCAGCCGTGAAAACGCAGGTTCAGGCAATGTGAGTGTGGGTTCAGGTGATTACACACGCGCAACCTTAGATGTTAACCGCGCTTTAAGTGATACCGCTGCCGTTCGCGTTAACTTGCTCAAGCAAGATGCTGGTATTGCTGGCCGTGATCAGGTTGAAAACAACTATGAAGGCGTTGCCGCTTCGCTGGGTTTAGGTTTGGGTACTGATACGCGTATTCACCTAAATCTTTTAAATGTTGAACAATCAGGAATTCCAGATGGTGGTATTCCAACCATCGGTCTTGATGGTTATTACAACGCGATTTTTGCCACGGGCGTGCTAAAGGGGCAATCACCCGTTCAAGTCGATACCGAAAATTTTTACGGTTCAACCAGCGACCACAACGATGTTCACGCGAATATGTTTACCGCGATTATTGAACATGACTTGGCAGACGATGTAACGCTTCGGAATACCTCACGATATGGCCGCACCAAGCAAGATCAAGTACTAACGGGCGTTGGTGCAATCACTTTTGTGACGCCAACGAATCCAGTTACTTGGACAGCCTCGCGCTCACGCCAAGGAAAAGATGTACTCAATAAAATTCTGACTAACCAAACCAATGTGACGGCAACTTTTGATACGGGTGGTGTTAAGCATGAGTTGAGCGGTGGCATCGAATTTATTTACGAAAACCAACTGACCTACACCGTAGGAACTCCCACAGGTACGCCAGCGCAAGCAGGGGCTAACCTCTACAACCCAAGTACGGGCGATTTATTTAATCTAGTAGTTCGCACGGGTAATAAAAACGAAGGTGAAACGACGACCGCTGCATTTTATGTGTTGGATACGATGAGTTTTAACGATCAGTGGGAATTCAGTGCGGGTGTGCGCGCTGAAAATTATCACACGCGTTATGACACCTTAACTCGTCAAGCCGCAGTAACTGCGCCTGCTGTTCAAACAATTCCAGTGGGTACTTTACTCGCAACGTCTTTAGAGGCAGATGATCAACTTGTCGGATGGAAAATCGGTGGTGTTTATAAACCTGCTGCCAACGGTTCTATTTATGTGTCTTATGCAACCTCACAATTACCTCCGGGCGGCACTAACTTTTCACTGAGTTCTACGGCAGCAAATGCCAACAATCCTAACGTTGATCCGCAAAAAGGCACCCATCAAGAAATAGGTACCAAGTGGAATGTATTTAATAACAAGTTGGCTTTAACCGCAGCGGTGTTCCGCAGCACCAACGACAATGAATTTGCATCCCAACCTGATGGTACAACTCTCGCTGTAGGTGAGCGTCGCGTGCAGGGTGTGGAGCTCGGTGCGTCGGGCATCATCATGCAGAACTGGCAATTGAATGCCGGCTTGGCCTACATGGAACCCGAAATTACGCGCGGAAATCGTTCCACTGCAAATAATGGCGCAAGCCAAACGGATGGCGGTGTTATTCAGTGGTCACCAAAACTTACTTTTACGGCGTGGAATAGTTACACCTTTAGAAATGGATTGGTGCTGGGTGGTGGTGCTCGCTATGTAGATTCAGTTGCGAGTACAAGCTTAACCAATGCAACGGCACTAGCCACTCGCTCAATGGTAGAAGTGCCTGATTATTGGGTAGTAGATGCCATGGCTTCTTACCCTGTGAGCAAAAACATAAATCTACAATTAAACGTATTTAATCTTTTGGATGAAGAATACGTTGCTGCATTAAACAGTGGTGTTTCACGTTATTACCCAGGTGTTGAACGCTCTGCGCGTTTGGGTGTGAACTTCAGTTTTTAATGAAAAATTTTGATGGGATATTTTCTTAAGGATGAAAAAGTCAGTTGCCTTTAAGGGCAGCTGACTTTTCTTTGTTTGGTAACTTGTCGATTTTTTGACAAAAAAATTAATTGTATCCATTGGTATCTGTGTGATTCACAAAAAGAAAGCTCCCAAAAAATTTAAAATGAATTTAATGACCATTCGCAAATGGCATTGGATGAGTTCTGCGCTGTGTTTTGTTTGCATGCTGTTGTTTTCAGTAACGGGCATTACGTTAAATCATGCAGCAGATGTTGAAGCGTCCCCCACAACGGTTCACCTAGAAGGCGTTATTCCTGAAGCTTTACTGGCTGATTTGGCTTTAAAAGAACAAAAGAATGTGGAGGTTTCTGAGTCAATATTGGATTGGTTTAGTGAGACCCATAAATTGAGTTTTTCGCGAACTAAAGCTGAGGTTAATGATGGTGAACTCTATTTAGTGCTGCCGCGCCCGGGTGGCGATGCATGGTTAAGTGTAGATACTGAAACCGGCGACTTTGAATACGAATCCACCAGTCGTGGTTGGATTTCTTATTTTAATGATATTCACAAAGGCCGTAACACCGGTATGGCGTGGATTTATTTTATGGATGTGTTTGCGATTGCCTGCATTATTTTTTCCGTCACTGGTTTTTTATTATTGCAACGCTACGCCGATACCCGTTCGCAAACCTGGCCATTAGTGATTGCCGGTTTACTTGTGCCTATTTTTTTTATGATGTTTTTAATTCGCTCGTGAGATTTGTTTATGTTTATAAAAGGTATGTTTACAAAAAGTGTGTTTAAAAAAGTGATGTTGGTGAGTTGTTTGGTTGCGTCGCCAGTTCTGAGCGCGGCTAGCCTGAATATTGCGGTTGAAGTCCCTAAGCTTACTGTGGCGGAATACCATGCACCCTATGTGGCCATTTGGTTGGAATCTACCGCTGAAGGCGATAAAAAAACCACCAAAACACTCGCGGTTTGGTATGACACCAACATGAAAAATAACGGCGGCCAAAAATGGTTAAAAGATTTACGCCAATGGTGGCGTCGCGATGGTCGCGATTTGCAATTACCCATTGATGGCGTAAGTGGCGCAACTAAATTAAGTGGCGTTCACAACTTGAACTTTACGCTTGGCCAAGCACCGCTCACCGAATTACCCAAAGGTGATTGCGTATTGTTTGTAGAAATGTCGCGTGAAGTGGGTGGCCGCGAAGTGGTTAAAGTTCCTTTCTCGTGGCCTGTTAAAGCAGCCACTACTCATTCACAAACCGGTAGCACAGAAGTTGGTGCTATCACTTTGGTTTTAAATCCTTAAGGAGTTCGCAATGAAAAAAATTATTTCACAATTAATGTTGGTTTGTTTGGCTGGCGCTGCGGTAACTGCAGAAGCGCATCGCTCATGGATGCTGCCTTATGAAACTATTAAAGCCGGTGAATCTGGTTGGGTGACATTTGATTTGGCATCCTCAAACGATATTTTCCAAATTGATCACGGCCCTGGCCGCGCAGAAGGTCTAACCGTATTAACCCCAGAAGGTAAAACGGAAGAAGCGCAAAATATTTTTACCGGAAAATTGCGCACCAGTTTTGATGTGAATTTATTACAGCAGGGTACTTATAAAATTTTTCTGGCATCTGGCGGTTTAAGCGCGCGCTGGGAAGATGCTGAAGGCAAGCGTGCCTCATGGCCAGCACGTGGCGAAAAAGCCAACCCCGCTGATTTTGCGACTGCTGTACCCAAGGATGCGAAAAATCTACAAGTAACCCAAGGTTCACGTCGCGTTGAAACTTTCGTTACGCTCGGTAAGCCATCCGTTCAAGCGCTTGCACCTACCAATGTGGGTTTAGAGTTGGTTCCCATCACTCATCCCAATGATTTAGCCATAAGTGAGCCCGCAGAGTTTAAGTTTCTTATGGATGGGAAACCTGCTGTCGGCGTAAAAGTTACTGTGATTGCGGGTGGTACACGCTACCGCAATGCAGCTGAAGAGTTGGAGCTAGCGACTGACAAAAACGGCATCGTCAAAATCCAGTGGAAAGCCATGGGTGCTTATTGGTTAGGTGCAAGCTATAAAGATGAAAAGGCACAAAAGCCGGCTAAAATTCGCTCAGGTAGCTATAGTGCGACATTTGAGGTGTTGGCGGAGTGATACGTTGTAATATTGTGTAATGTCTAAAAAGCCCAAATTGGTGTAAAAACCGGTTTGGGCTTTTTTATGACTGTGAAATAGTTAGGCGAACTACTCGGTTTCCCTTGAATGAGAAACTCAAACCACAACTGCAAGACCGTCTACACTTTGCCGTATCTTCCTTCAAAATCCTAACCAATAAAGGATCTCGTATTATGACTTTACGCAAAACTAAATGGGGATTGCTCATTGCACCATTTTTCTGGGCAAACTTAGCATTTGCTGCTGCGCCAGCAGATCAAAATTTTGATGCGATATCACCACAAGAAAGTGCCCAGCAGAATAATCCATCAATTACTTTCAATGGCGTCATCTACTCAGCAGATACAACCAATGAGGTCATTCGTGTAGACACAATAAGCAATCTTACGGGTGGCTTGCCCACCTTAGGCAGCGGAAACGGGATTACTTCGGCGTGGTATGGAAGCTCCGGCACCTTTTTTCAATTTGCGTCAGTCAGCAACGTTAATAATTTCAAACTGGAGTCGCTAAGAGCAGAAGTCTGGGGGGGGAGCTCTCTAACTGCGGAGGTATATACCGTCACGGGCTATAACGACGGCAGCCCGGTAGTGAGTGCGACTGTAACATTCACAGCAGATGGAACCTACGGCGTCGGTAATGCAGCTATTGTTTATGATCGCCAGACTACCCCATCAGAAGATACAAATTCTGGTAACTCAGCCAACGCAGGTCTGTTGACCTTCGGTAGCGCGTGGACGGGCATTGATCAGGTAAGGTTCGCGGCGGCCGATGCTAAACCCCTTGCGTTTATGATGGATCAAATAGACTTTTCGGATATTGACTCAACCCCCCCGACTGTAAACTCCATCACTTCCAGCACTGCCAACGGTACCTATAAAGTCGGCGATGTCGTCAGTATTCAAATCAATTTCAGTGAGGCAGTTACTGTTATAGGCACACCACAACTGACCTTGGAAACGGGTGCCACCGATAGAACGGTTAATTATTCAAGCGGTAGCGGTTCCAGTGCCTTGACGTTCAACTACACCATACAAGCTGGCGATACCACTGCCGATTTGGATTACACCAGCACTGGTGCCTTGGCGCTGAACAGTGGAACGATTCGCGATGCCGCTATCAACAATGCAACCCTGACCCTTGCCAGCCCTGGCGCGGCAAATTCTCTGGGTGCGAACAAGAACATTGTTGTTGATGGCGTAGTGCCTACAGTGACGTCAGTAAATTCCAGTGAAGCCAACGGCACTTACAAAATTGGCGATAGCATCAGTATCCAGATTAACTTTAGCGAAGCCGTAACGGTCACAGGTACTCCACAACTAACATTGGAGACGGGTACAACCGACAGGACAATCAACTATACAAGCGGCAGTGGTACTAGCACGCTGTCATTTAGCTATACCGTGCAGGCTGGTGATAATTCCAGTGATTTGGATTACACCAGTACTGGCGCACTTGCTCTAAATAGTGGAACTATTCGCGATGCAGCAACCAATAATGCAACCCTTACACTAGTCTCGCCAGGTGCAGCGAATTCATTAGGCAACAATAAAGCCTTTGTTATTGATGGCGTTGCGCCCGCGGTAATCAGCACCGCTCCAACCGGTGCAGTCTCTACTGACACTAGCGTTAATTTCACTGTGGCTTTTAATAAATCGGTGAGTAATATCTCGACCGACGATTTTGCCTTGGGAATGACGGGATCAGCCAATGGCTCTGTTGCCAGTGTTTCCGCTTCATCGGGTTCCAGTGTGACTGTCACAGTGAATGGTATTACCGGCAACGGCACCATCAAAGTAAACCTCAATGCATCAACCAATATCGCTGATGCAGCAGGTAACGCTGGCGCTGCAGCCTATACCAGTGGTTCAACCCACACAGTTGCTATTCCTGTTGCACCTGATGCCCCCACCATAGGCACAGCTACCGCAGGCGATAGCCAAGTATCCGTCACCTTTACGGCACCTGGTAGCAATGGTGGTTCGGCAATTACCACTTACACGGCGACCGCTAGCCCCGGTGGGGCATTTGGTACCTGTGCTGGACCCTCTGCTTGTACTGCTACGGTAACTGGCCTTACTAATGGGACTGCTTATACGTTTACCGTTACTGCAACTAACGCCATAGGCACCAGTGTTGCCTCGGGTGCTTCCAACTCCGCTACGCCAAAGGGTAATCAAACCATTACCTTTGCAAACCCCGGAGCACAGAACTTTGGTACTACGCCAACCCTGACGGCAACGGCAACATCCAGTTTGACGCCTACTTTTACTTCATCCACAACCGGTGTTTGTACTATTACTAGTGGCGGTGCATTAACGTTTGTGACAGCTGGTAGTTGTACGATAGATGCAGATCAAGCGGGTAACTCCACTTGGAGTGCGGCCACGACAGTAAGTCGCACTTTTACGGTTAATGCGGTAGTTCCCGGTGCCCCAACGATTGGTACTGCAACTGCAGGTGATACTCAGGCGACTGTGACCTTTACCGCGCCAGCCAGCACAGGCGGTGCCGCGATTATTGCCGGCGGTTACACAGTTACCGCTAATCCCGGTGGCGCGATCGGTACTGGTTCCAGCTCACCGATTACCGTGACTGGCCTGACCAATGGTGTTAGCTATACCTTTACGGTGACCGCGACCAACTCAGCAGGTGAGGGCGCAGCATCGGCTGCCTCCAACTCGATCATTCCGGCATCACCACAGACAATAACCTTTGCTAATCCAGGAACACGGAACTTTGGTACTTCGCCAACGCTGACCGCAAGTTCATCGGCAGGTGGTGGTTATGTTGTCACTTTGACCTCATCTACCACCAGTGTTTGTACTATCACCAGTGGCGGTGTGTTGACCTTTCTAACGGCAGGAACCTGTACGATCAATGCGGATCAGGCGGGCGATTCGTCTTTCCTGGCTGCACCGCAGGTGAGTCAGTCTTTCAGCGTTAGCCCAGTAGTTCCCGGTGCTCCAACCATAGGGACTGCAATCGCCGGTGATACCCAGGCAAGTGTTGCCTTTGTTCCCCCGGTGAATATTGGTGGCTCGGCGATTACCGGTTATACCGTGACGGTAAACCCGGCGGATGTCGTTCCAGTAAACGGTGGTTCATCTCCGATTGTGGTGACCGGTTTAACCAATGGCCAAGCGTACACCTTTACCGTAACTGCCGATAATGTGGCGGGTACCGGCCCTGCATCGGGCGCATCTAACTCGATTACTCCGGCAGCAACCCAGACGATTACCTTTGCTAACCCAGGCGCCCAGAATTTTGGTACATCACCAACACTTTCCGCCACAGCAGACTCGGGTTTAACACCAACCTTTACCTCATCGACCACCGCTGTTTGTACGATTACTAGCGGTGGGGCATTGACCTTTGTAACTGCCGGTACCTGTACGATCAATGCCGATCAGGCGGGTAACGGCACTTACTTGCCTGCTTCTCAAGTGACCCGCAGTTTTACGGTTAACGCTGTTTTGCCCGGCGCTCCAGCAGCGCCAACGGCTACCGCAGGTAATGCACAAGCGACTGTTTCAATCGTCGCACCGGTATTTACGGGTGGT
>DAOORH010000023.1:0-17965 GCA_035389145.1 Cellvibrio sp. | reverse complement strand
CTTGCCCTAATTTAACTAAAGCGATGCCGCGTTTAGTATCGCAATAATGTCGTACAGCTTATCACCCGCGCCAAAGAGGCAAATCTGGCACTTCAGGCGATTGATATTCCCGAGTTAGTATTACGCAATCTGGCGCAATCTTGCTGCGATACTAAACGCGGCATCGCTTTAGTTAAATTAGGGCAAGGCGGTGGCAGCCTGCAAATTATTCGCGATGGTAATGTGTATTTATCGCGTCAGTTCTCACTCGCGTATAACGCTGGTTTGTTAGATGACTTACCGGGTGATGCCTTAGTGCTAGAGTTGCAGCGCTCGTTAGATTATTTTGAACGCCAAATGCGTCAGACCCCGCCGAGCCATGTCTATATCTGCGGTGAAAATGTTACTGCCGATAAGCTCACGCCTGAAATTCGCAATAGTCTCGCGGTTAAGATCGAATTGTTTAATGTTGAGGCCGGTGTGCAATTAGGTAAAGATGCGCAAGAGCACAGCCTGTCATTGTGTTTGTTGGCTCTGGGCGCAGCACTGCGTGAAGATGCGGTGGGGGCAGCCTAATGCAGCAGATCAATTTATATTTGCCCGAGTTTCGCCCCAATCGTGAACCCCTGCGCGCTATACATATGTTGTGGGGTGCTTTGGTCTTACTCATTTTGTTAATAGGTTTCTCAGTTTATTCCAATCATCAGCGCGGCATCTTGCAACAGCAGTTGCTTGTAGAGCAAAAGGCGCAAGAAACACTGCAGGCGCAATTAAAAGTACTAACAGCTCAAAAGCCTGCGCAAGCCAGTGCTGATTTAGATTTAAAAATTACTCAGCTGCAAAAAAATGTGCAGCGCCACCAGCAAATTCTGGCAATGATTTCAAGTCAAGACTTGGGTAATGACAAGGGATTTTCGGCGCAGCTCAATGCGTTAGCGCAAGCTTCATTAAATACCATTTCGGTTCAAAGCTTTTCATTGCAGCGCGGTGGTAAGTATGCGGAGATAACCGGATTGACTCGCAGTGCAGATCAAATTCCCTTTTATTTGCAACGCTTGCGCAAAGACCCCAGCTTCTCTGAGGTGGGTTTTGGCGTACTCAATATAGAGCGCGATAAAGAACAGGGCGGTTTGTTGAAGTTTAGTTTGGCCAAAGCCAAAGATGATAAAAATACTCCAGCAGGAGGCGCACGCTAATGTTTGAGTCTCTAAAGCTAGATGCGTTGATTCAGCTACAAGAAAAAATTGATGCGCGTGTTATACGTGAGCGCGCGCTTATCTTTTTCACCGCATTGGCCTTTGTGTTTATGTTGTGGAATTTAGTGGTGCAGTCTTCCATTGATAAAAAAACACAAGAGGCTCGCACTCAGCTCGATCTATTGGCTACACAGCGCACAGCTTTGCAAACACAAATTGCGGCTGCAACACAAAGTCTATTAAACGATCCTGACAAACAAAAGAAAGCGCAAATAACGCAATTGCAAACGGATATTAGTGGGCTTGAAAATCAGCTCCAAAGCGTTTCGCAAAATTTGATTAAGGCAGATCAGTTGCCGCAGGCTTTGCAGGAGGTGTTGGAAAAAACCTCACAGCTCACACTCTTGGAAGTTAAAACCTTACCGGCAAAAGAGCTGCAATTTGTTGCTTTAACAACGGCCAATAATGCACAGCCAGCGCCTGTGAGTGAAGAAACAAGTGCAGGCGTGTTTCAGCACGTGGTTGAGTTGCGGGTATCCGGTAGCTATAGCCAAGTGGTACAACTTTTGGTTGCATTGGAACGCTTACCTTGGCGCTTTTACTGGCAGGATTTGAATTACAGTGTTGATCAATATCCTAATGCAGAAGTTATCTTGCGGGTTTACACGCTGAGTTCAGAAGAGGGGCTTTTCGGTGTTTAAATTCTCTCAAATAATAGCTTTGTGCTTATTGATATTCGCTGTACAGGCGTATGCACAAACGCCCGACCCAACAAAACCGCTTAATTTTGTCGCTGCTAGCGGTACTGCTGGTAGCGCTGAAGAAACCATTAAACTGACCAGTATTTTAATTTCCAGCGACAGAAAGGTTGCGATTATTAATGGTCAAGTATTGCAGGAAGGTCATTCCTTAAAGGGTGTGGGTGCACAGGTTAAAAAAATTGATACTGATGCAGTAACCCTGCAACAAAACGGAAAAGTCTGGCGTGTGCCGTTAAATAGCACGATTATTCGCAAATAATTGTTTTTCGGAGTATGGCTATGCCATTAGAAAAAAATAGAGTTTCGGTCCGCTATGCATTTGTGTCGCTCGCGTGCATGGCCATGCTGTTAACTAATAGCTGCTCAAATAATGGCAATAAAAAAATTGCCGTAGAAAATGAGATGACCGCAATTGTGGCTGAGCAAGCAGAGCGCAATAAAAAAGCTGTTGTGCCCGACGAGGTGACAAAAGCACTTTTAGATAACAACACCGTTAAAACTGGCAGTGGTAAAAAAGTGACCGAGCGTTTTGATGTGTCGGTGCGCGCCGTATCTGCTAAAGATTTTTTCTTAGGTTTGGTGAATGGCACCGGTGTTAACGTGGTAGTTCACCCAGAAGTAACAGGAACTATCTCTCTCGATTTAAAAGATGTCACCATTGGCGATGTGTTGCGGGTAACTCGTGATATTTATGGTTATGAATACAAACAAGATCGCGGTATTTACACCATTTATGCAAATGCGCTGAGAACCCAAGTATTTCATATCAACTATTTAGATGTTCAGCGCGTAGGTGTATCAGATACCGCTGTGCTAGTAGGGCGTGCGCAATCCAGTGGCCAAAATAGCGGTGGAGGCAATAGCGGTGGTGGTTCAGGCGGCAGCTCGGGTAGCAGCGGCGATACAGCGAATTTATTGGGTATGTTGGAGTCTGCCGAGAAAAATAAATCCTCGGGCGGCGGTGGCCAAGGCATTACTCCGGGTTCTCGTGTTCAAACGTTAAATCACACAGATTTCTGGTCAAGTTTACAGAGTACTGTTACGTCAATTATTGGCGGTGAAAGTGCAAGCCGCTCTGTGACCATATCGCCTCAAGCGGGGATGATTGTGGTGAAAGCCTTACCGAGTGAATTAAGCGCTGTACGTGAGTTTTTAGAACGTTCAGAGTTGAGTGTAAAACGTCAGGTTATTTTAGAAGCAAAAATTTTGGAAGTTCGTTTAAGCGAAGGGTTTGAAGCGGGCGTTAATTGGAGCGCAATCAGCGGTCAATTAACGAATGCGCAAAATATAGCGGATGGTTTTTCTATCAATAACGATGGTAGCACCGCACTAGTAAACGAATACAGATCATTGACTTACAATAATCCTTATTATGATGCAGATGGTGTATTACAAAATTTAGCTATTCCTGGCCGTGAAGCTATAGGCGGCACATTCTCTTCTTTATTGCGTGTGCAAGATATTACAAAAGTTCTCTCGCTTTTGGAAACTCAGGGTTCGGTGCAAGTCTTATCTAGCCCCCGTGTATCCACAGTAAATAATCAGAAAGCAGTAATTCGAGTTGGTTCAGATGAATACTTTGTAACAGGTATCTCTAACAACACTACCTCAAATGCTACATCAGTTTCTAGCACACCTAATATTGAGCTCTCACCTTTTTTCAGCGGTATTGCGTTAGATGTAACCCCGCAAATTGCTGAAGATGGCGAAGTGGTTTTACATATTCACCCTGTGGTGAGTGATGTTACTGATCAGCAAAAAAACTTCACTGTAGGTGATCAGAGTTTTTCTTTGCCTTTGGCTCTACGCGGTATTCGCGAATCAGACAGTATAGTAAAAGCTAAAAATGGCCAAGTGATTGTGCTGGGCGGTTTGATGCAAGAAAGCAAAAACAAAGTCGATGGCAAGCGTCCGCTGTTGGGCGATATCCCTTTGGTGAATAGTTTGTTCCGCACCAGAAATAAAGCTAGTTCAAAAACTGAGTTGGTTATTCTGTTGCGCCCAATCGTTGTTGATAGCGACACTTGGCAGAATCAGTTAGAACAAAGCGAAACACGTATTCAAAAGATTGGCGATGAATATAGAAAACAGTAAACATTCGTTTTACTAGCAGGATAATTGTTATTTGAGGTTTTTATGTACCGTCAGCACTTTGGATTAGTGGAGCATCCGTTTTCGCTGACGCCTGACACGCAGTTTTTCTTTAATAGTCAGAGTCACCGCGAAGTGCTGAGCACGCTTTTGTTGGCGCTGCGTCACAGTGAAGGCTTTATCAAAATTGTCGGCGAAGTTGGCACGGGCAAAACCTTGCTTAGCCGAAAATTATTGGCCAGCCTCGGTGACAATTTTCTTACCGCTTATATTCCCAACCCTTATTTAACCCCCGAAGAGCTTAAATGGTTTTTGGCTGAAGAGATTGGCATTGCCTACTCGCCCGAAATGCCTTCCTACCAGTTGTTGCGCGAAATTAATCAGCGGCTGGTCGATTTGGCGCAGCAAAAAAGGCAAGTGGTACTTGTTGTAGACGAAGCTCAAGCAATGCCGCGTGAAACCATCGAGGCATTGCGGCTATTGACCAATTTAGAAACGGAAAAAAATAAGCTCTTGCAGGTGGTTTTAATTGGTCAACCAGAACTAGATGATTTGTTAAACCGACCTGATTTACGTCAGCTTAAACAGCGCATTGTCTTCTCAGAATATTTGCAGGGAATACCTCGTAAAAGTTTAGCGGATTATATTTCTTACAGGCTTAGCTCGGCGGGATATCGTGGCGCCAATTTATTTTCACGTTCGGCGCTTGCCTTGCTTTATCGAGCCTCTGGTGGTGTACCGCGTTTAATTAATGTTATTTCGCACAAAGCCATGCTTGCCGCTTACGGTGAGAAAAGTGGAAAAGTAACGCGCAGCCATATGGCTAGAGCTATTGCAGATACTAGAGAAAGCCGCTCAATTGGGCGTGTATTAGCAAAACAAAATCTTTGGTTGTGGCCTGCAGTTGCAGTGTTAGCGGCTGCTTCTGCGCTGTTGATTCCTGGTTTTCTAGGAATTAGCTTATGAGCTTGCTTAACGATATGTTGCGCGACTTATCGCAGCGGCAGCCAGTGCTTGATGGCGCAGAAGGCTACGATGAGCAGCTGTTGCAAGCATCTTCTATTACCTCTAAAAAACAGCATGCCTGGATAAAATTAAGTATTTTTTTTGTTATCGTTTTTATTACTGTGTTGGGCATTAGTTACGCCACTAAAAAGCTATCAGTTATTCACGGGGCTGATTCCCTTGAATCCCAAAAAATGCCCATTCCGTATAAGCAAAGTGAAAATTCTTCTGTCTCAATTTCTTCGAACGACGCTATTTTATCTCGCATTGATAATGCCGCAACATCATTTGTTACAACGCAAGTGTCAGACCAGACAGCCAGTTTAGTTTTGCAAAATCACATTAGAGATTTATTACAGCAAGCGGAACGAGCAATGGTGATGGAAAGATTAACCACCCCCGTTGAAGATAACGCCTATGCTTATTATCAGAAAATTCTTAGTATGAGTGTCGATAACATTGATGCAAAAGAAGGCTTGGATAAGATTGCCCAGCGCTATCTCACCAAAGCGCAAGAGCAGTCTCAATTAGGTAACCTTTCGCAGGCAGAGGCTCTGCTTCAGCGCGCAAGGTTTGTGTCTGCGCGCTTTGTAGATGCACACACCGTTGAATTCAGTGAGCTAAGTAATCAAACCGCCGCCGTGCAGGCTACACAACAATCAATTGAGGCGCCCGTAATCGCTCAGCCTGCGCACACAGAAACAATTAAACCTTTTGTGGTTGCAGAGGTCGTTGCGAAAGATGCTGTGTCTAAAGAGACGCCTTTAGTTTCTGTTGTGCCCAATGCAAGCTGGAAAGATGAACAGCTCGCGCGACATGCACAAGAGCTTATTCAAAAAGGTAAACAGACTGAAGCGCAAACATTGTTAAAAAACTTTGTGGCTAGCGAACAAAAACCTGCATTGTCTGCTGCATTACTGGCGGAAATTTATATTCAACAAGCTAATACAGCGGCAGCAGATATTATTCTTGAGAAAACCAATTATCTTGCAGTAGATGTAAAATCAAAACTAAAAGCGCAAGTCTTAAGCTTACAAGGTGATGATGCACAAGCCATTGCTGTATTGGAAAAGAATTTATCAGAAGCGGATGTGAACGAAGGTTATAGATCACTATTGGCAAGCCTTTACCATAAAACAGCAAATTACCCTCAGTCCATCCTCAGTTATCAGCGTTTAATGAGTACCTTTGGTGAAAAGCCCGCTTATTGGTTGGGTTTGGCACTCGCTTACGATGGCTTATCTCAGTCTAAAAATGCTTTGCAAGCCTATTTGCGCTTGCGTGAGTTTCCACAGCTACAAGATCAAGTAAAACAATATACAGATCAACGAATTTCTGCGTTGCGCAGTCAGTGAGAAAAACATGTTAAATACATCGGCACCTAAGCGTATTCGTATTGGCGACTTACTCGTCGAAAAAAATATGATTACCGAAACTCAATTAGCTCATGCGTTGCAAGAGCAAAAATTGAGTGGTCGTAAGCTGGGGAATCAACTGGTTGATTTGGGTTATGTTGATGAAAATGAATTGCTCAACCTTTTATCCACGCAATTGCAAATCCCCTTCGTGCAACTAAAGCAATTTCGGTTTGATAAAGATTTAGTACAAACCTTACCTGAAACCAGTGCGCGTCGTTATCGTGTGATGGTATTGCGTGAAGATTTTGACGGCTTACTGCTCGGTATGGCTGACCCTACCGATATTTTCTGTTTGGATGAGTTGCAGCGAATTCTACAAAAAAATCTCAAACCAGCGGTAGTGCGTGAGTCTGAGTTGTTGGATATTTTGGATATTGCCTACAGTCATGCCAGCGAAATTGCTTCATTGGCGGGAGAGCTAGAAGAGGAGCTGCAAGAGTCTGCCGTTGATTTTGATGACTTTATTGCCGACTCTATCGATAGTGATGCCCCAGTAGTTAAGCTGCTGCAAAAAATATTTGAAGAGGCGCTTACCAACAAGGCTTCAGATATTCATATCGAACCCGATGAAAAAGTGTTGCGCATTCGCAACCGTATTGACGGTGAACTGATTGAGCAAGTGATGAACGAAAAGCGGATCGCCTCTGCTCTGGTGGTTCGTATTAAATTGATGGCAAGTTTGGATATTTCCGAAAAACGTTTGCCCCAAGATGGTCGCTTTAACTTAAAAATAAAACATCACAATATTGATGTACGTTTATCCACCATGCCAGTTCAGTTTGGCGAATCTGTGGTGATGCGTTTGTTGGATCACACTGGCGGTGTACGTAGTTTAGATAGTGTAGGTATGCCGCCAAATTTAGTGACGCGTTTTCGCAAAGTCATTACGCGCCCTCACGGTTTGGTGTTGGTCACGGGTCCAACAGGTAGTGGTAAAACTACTACGCTTTATGGCGCCTTATCTGAACTCAATACACCGCAGAAAAAAATTATTACGGTTGAAGATCCTGTTGAATATAGGTTGCCGCGTATTAGCCAAGTTCAATTGCATGAAAAGATTGGTTTGACCTTTAGTAGTGTTTTGCGTGCAACTTTGCGGCAGGACCCGGATATTTTGTTGGTGGGTGAGATTCGCGATGCGGAATCTGCCGAAATTGCATTGCGTGCGTCTATGACGGGCCACTTGGTGCTATCCACACTTCACACCAATGATGCAATTAGTTCTGCATTGCGTTTGTTAGATATCGGAGTAGATGGCTATTTGGTGGCAACTGCATTAAAAGCGGTAGTGGCACAGCGACTGGTGCGTCGCATTTGTTCTAGTTGTATTCAAAATCATACCCCGGATGCTAACGAGCTACAGTTGTTGGCAAGTATTTCAAAAGACAAAGACTTTAGCCAACATCAATTTAAACACGGCACCGGTTGCCCGCACTGTAATAACACAGGCTATCGTGGTCGCATTGGCGTATTTGAAATGTTAGAGCTGGATGCACCTATGGCAGAAGCTTTACGAAAATCGGATATTAATGGTTTTTCAAAGGCAGCCAATCAAGCACCAAATTTTAAAACCTTAAGCCAAGCTGCATTGGAGTATGCGGAGCAGGGCATAACGACACTGGATGAAGTTATGAGTATTACTGCGCAAATTGAAGAACTGGTCTAATTGCTTTTTTGTCGCCTTACGGCTTTTGTTCAATTCTCTGGCGTTGAAATTTTATGGCTATATATCAATTTAAGGGTCGCAATATTGAGGGTCGCCTCGTTAACGGCCAAGTGGACGCTGCCAATACCGATGCAGCCGCTAATCAATTGTTAGGGCGAGGAATTACGCCTGTTGCTATGGAAGAGTTGTTGGTTAAGTTGTCGCTGGGTGAGAAGTTTGAACGCGCTACTAACCGCGGTAAGGTTGACGATGTTGAATTGATTATGTTCGCTCGTCAAATGTATACCATTTCAAAATCGGGTATTCCTCTGGTGAAGGGTTTGCGCGGTCTTTCGGCCTCATTGCGTAATTATACGTTTCAACAGGCGTTAAACGATATTGTTGAACGTTTAGAAACAGGTGTAGAACTTTCAACGGCTATGCGTTCACATCCCAAGATATTTAATAATTTGTTTGTCAGTATGGTGAGTGTGGGTGAGAATTCCGGGCGTTTGGATTTGATTTTTCAGCAGCTCAGTGAATATATGGAACGCGATCTGAATACTAACAAAAGTATTAAAACGGCTTTGCGCTACCCGACTTTTGTATTAATTGCTATTAGTATTGCAATGGGAATTATTAATGTAAAAGTCATACCTGCGTTCGCAGGGATGTTTGCAGGATTTGGCGCACAGCTACCTATGCCAACGCGTATTTTAATCGGTATTTCAGATTTTTTTGTAGCCTATTGGGTTTATATGCTGGTGATTATTGTGGGGGCTTATCTGTGGTTTACGAACTACATAAAAACGCATGATGGTAGCCGCTGGTGGGGGCAGAAAAAATTGGGTTTGATTATTGTGGGAGATATTATTGAGCGCGCTTCGCTGGCGCGTTACTCACGCTCATTTGGATTAATGTTGGCTGCAGGTTTACCTATTTCAAATGCGTTGGAGTTGTGTGCTCGTGCAATTGATAACAATTATTTGGGCGATAAAATTCGCGGCATTCGTGCAGGTATAGAGCGGGGCGAAGGTCTGTATCAAACACATCTTGTTAGTGGCATGTTTACACCTTTGGTGTTGCAAATGATTTCAGTGGGTGAAGAAAGCGGGCAGGTGGATACGCTCTTGGCAGAAGTGGCAGAATTTTATGAGCGCGAAGTAGAGTACGATACTAAATTGCTTGGTGACCGAATTGAACCCTTGATGATTATTGTTATGGCTGGTTTTGTGACGGTGCTAGCTCTCGGGATTTTCTTGCCCATGTGGGATATGTACGCTATTCAAAAATAACGGAAAGCCAATTTAACATTCACTGCGATACACATGGATTTTCACAATGAAAAAAATGCTGGGTTTTACTAGCTTTGAATTTTATTTTGTGATGTCTGTTATCGGCATAATCGTGTTAGTTGCTATGCAGCGCTATTTGCAATTGGCAGAGGAAACCAAACGCTTAAGTTTTGAAGTGGTTGCCAAACACTTTAACGCGTCGGTGTACAACTATCATGCTCGCTGGATTATGGCGCAACAACAAACGAAAACATTTCGGTTGGAATTGGATGGATTGGACATTCAGTTTTCACCTCAAGGCTGGGCGTTAGCGGTTATCAACAATAATACAAAAATATCTGACACATCCCTCGCGAACTGTTTAAGCCTTTGGAATAACCTACTACAAAATCCGCCCTCTATTTCCTATGATGGCGGCGACCCTTACGGCTCAAGGGTCTATCATTTAAAAGTATTGCCCGAAGGTGGCTGTCGATTCGAGTTAACTACTGATCACCCCAAGGAGTTCTATTTTGACTATATGCCTTTTTCAGGCAAGGTTATATCTCACTCACAACCTATTACGAAAAATAACTAAGGTTTTTATTTTAATAACTGGCAACCTAGCATTTATCGACTATATTCAAGGCATCAAGCAACTTATTTCGCGGAGTTTTTTTGCCTCGGCGAAGCAAGGATGAGATTTCAAAGTGCTCTTGTAAAAGAACTTTCGGTAATTAGAGCCCTTGTAAACGTTAAATTTAATCGTACAACACACTATCTGTTTGGAGTCTTGCTATGAAAACTCAACAATCTGGTTTCACACTGATTGAACTTATTGCTGTAATCGTAATTTTAGGCATTTTGGCGGCCACGGCTTTGCCGAAATTTGTGGACATGTCGGGTGCGGCGAGACAAGCAGCAGTGGATGGCGTGGCAGCTAACCTTGGGAGTGCAATGGCATTAAACTATGCTGCAGGTGTTTCAGCAGCAGCAGGTATTGTTGGGGGACCAACGCCGATTGTTGTGGATAATTGTGATGATGGGGCCTCATTATTAGTAGGGGGTGCACTGCCTGCCCAAGGCGGAACCTATGCTATTACTGCAGCCGCCATAGCAGCTCCGATAGGAACTGCGGTGACCTGTACGCTTACCTTGACGACGGGTACCGTGACAACTAACGCTACCTTCCAAGGAATTGCTGTTCCTTAATATTAATAATGCGTGAATTCTATGCAGAGACGCGAGCGAGGTTTTACCCTTATTGAATTGATAACTGTGATGATTTTAGTCGGTATCATTTCTGTAACTTTGTTTTCTCGTCTCGGCAGTGTAAATAGTGCAAATATCCAAGCAGGCCGCGATGATCTCATCGCGGCCTTATTTTTTGCGCAACAAACGGCAATGGCGCGCAGTAATATTCAACTCGTACTATCTACCAATTCAGTTAGCGTTACAGAAAACGGCACCCCCATAAAGGTTCATGCGCAAGGTTATCCTTTGGCTCTACCTTCCGGGGTAACAGTAACGCCCATGACGTTGAGTTACGATAAGCTTGGGCGCACTACAGCTGCAACTATAGCGCTAAGTGCAACAGGCGGTTTAAGTGCGAGCATTACGCTTGAAGCGAGCGGCTATGCACACTAATTTTTTTAAATATTCTGGAAAAAAGCAATTTCAACAGGGTGTAAGCCTGATTGAGATGATTGTGTTTATTATTGTGGTAGGTATTGCAAGCAGTGCGCTTTTTGCTACTTATAATTACAGCCTTTTACACAATACAGACCCGCTCATTCAAGTGCGTGCATTGGAGTTGGCGCAGGCAAAATTGGATGAAGTACTGGCCCTTAAATACGACGCCAATACGCCAACTGGAGGAATTCCTGCTTGCGATACGCCCACTGGCGTGGCTTGTGATAATTCACCTGATGCTAATGTAAACGATGTAGATGATTTTCACGGTACAAGTGATACGCCCTATACAGGTTATACCCGCAACGTGACCGTAGTCGCTGCAAACGATTTAAAACTTATCACCGTGACGGTTGTGGCGCCTAGAAATCTCACGATTACCCTTGCTGCTTACAAGGCAAATTTTTAATGTTGCGCCTTGCTGTTTTTAAAAATTGTGCTTTTAAAAATTCCCTAGGCGGATTTACGCTGATTGAAATGATCGCCGTTATTGTGATTTTATCAATTTTGGCTGCTATGGGTGGAGCCTTGGTCGTTGAGTCCACTAAATCTTATCAGTCCTCGCAAACCCGCACTCGTTTGGTGAACACTGGCCGACAAGCTATTGAACGCATGTCGCGCCAATTGCGTATTGCATTGCCTTATAGCGTAAGACTCACGAATTCAAATCAATGCATTGAATTTATGCCTATTGCGAGTGGTGGGAGTTACCTTGGATTAAAAAATTCCGATGATACTTATTCGGGGTATGTCCCAGACTTAATCAACGGCGGTGCTGCACTTGCTAGCCTTGATGTATCGCCTCACTCAATAGAATTTGGTACGGCTCAGTTTGTTAGTATTGGGGCTATGGCGGCTAACGAGGTTTATGGAGTAAACCCCGGTTCTCGTGCAGTTTTAGCGTCTCGCTCTAGTACTCAGTTAACGCTTTCTGCCGCAAAAGTTTGGCAGCGCAACTCCCTAAACAAACGCTTTTATTTGTTGAATAATCCGCAAGCGTTTTGTGTTGTTAACAACGAGCTGCGTTTTTACGATAATCAGGATGCGACTGCTGTGGCTGACCCAGAAGTGACTCTCTCTTCCACTTACAGTTTACTGGCGGATAATGTGACGGCAGCAACGCCCTTTGCCTTAACGGCTGGCAGTGAAAATCGTAATACTATTGTGCAAATTAATATTGCTTTTGCTCACAAGGTTGAGTCTGTGACCTTTAATCATTCGGTAATGATTCGCAATGTCCCTTAAATTAATTAACTGCAAGGCATTGCCAAAACAGCAGCAGGGTTTTTTATTGCCCTTGGCTATTTTTATTGTGGTAGTTATGGGGGTATTTGCGTTGGTACTTTCGCGTAATACGATTCAGGCCACCACATCCTCAGTACAAGAAGCAATTTCTACTCAGACATTTTATGCTGCTGAGAGTGGTGCGCAGCGTGGTATGCAGGTTTTGTTTTTAGATAAAACCCAAGCACTCACTCGGCAAGCTGTAGATGGCCGATGCGCTGTTCTCAATGCAACTTATACCTACACAGTACCGGGTTTAAATAATTGTTCGGCAGTGGTTGCCTGTACCTGTCGGTATCAAAACGCAGCTGCCTGTGCACCGGCGGCTGCAGCAAATTATACGGCGGCTGCGCCAGCCGAGAATCTCACCAGCTTTTATAACATTACCAGTACCGCAACTTGCGGGTCTGGTAATTTGCGAGCAGAGCGCGTTATTGAAGCGGGTTCATTTTTAAAGCAGGAATAATTTATCCAAGCAGAAAAGTGCTGCGAGATATACATCATGAAAGTTCCGCGAGTCTACGTTCAGTTTTTATTGCGCTTGCTTTTTCTAAGCGTTTGTTGTGTTTTATCGGCTGAAAAAAGTTGGGCGGTTGCCTGTAACGCTATATTTACTAATGGCATTCAGGCTACAGGTGCATCGGGCAATATTAATTTAAGTTACCACTCCATTCTTACTGGCGGAAACGCAACCTTGGCAACGAGAACCTTAACGGATAATAGCTCTTGGGTTGCTTGTAGTGGTTCCAGTTGTGCAGCCAGTGGAGCTGCTGCCACAACATCTACAGTGGCATTTTTGGCTGGCTCTGCATCTGCCGCAAATGTCAGTATTGGCTATCAAGGCTCACAAACCGTTACGACTGGCGATTTTGGTACGGTGAGTGTTGGGCAAGAGGGGACGCTTAGATTCAACACTGCAAGTGGCATCTATAAAACCAAAGCTTTGACGACGAACTTTAAATCTATTCTTGAATTGCAATCAGGCGACTATTGGATTAATGGCAATTTAACCCTTGGGCAGGAGACTATTTTAAAGCGTATTGCGACATCGGGTTCTACGCGCATTTTTGTTAATGGCAATGTCACTACAGGTTTTAAAGTTGCCACTCAAAACTTTAGCTCTGGCCAATTGTTGATTTATTCAACGGGCAGTTTTACCACTGATAACGAAACCAATTTAAGCGCGTTTATTTACGCCGGTGGCAATGTCAGTTTAGATTTCAAAACTGTGATCAATGGCGGTGTTTCTGGTGCAAATTTCACCGCATCTGGCAATGAAGTCGCAATCAATTATCAGCCTTCGGCACTTACAACTGCAGACTTTGCTCCCTTTTGTAGTGGTGCCGCACCTGCTCCCGTTTTATTGGGCGCATGGAGAATGGATCAACTCTCGTGGAATGGCACTGCTGGCGAGGTGTTAGACAGCAGCGGTCAGAATAATCATGGCCGTGCTCGAATAGCCGCTGGTTCCACAGCCTTACCGTCTACTACCTCTGGGTCACCAGCCTACATTAGTGGCGCACAGAGTACTTGCCGCTATGGACAGTTTGACGGTACTGCTAATAGTGTGACTCGCACCCATGGCTATGTGGAGTTATCCGGTTTCCCAACATTACCTAACGGCTTTACTTTTGCTGCATGGATTCGTTCATCGAATGCCAGTGCCCAACATCAACGGATTTTGGTACGTGATGATGCGCAAAATGGATGGGGTTTAAGCTTGGCCGATGGCACGGGACAACCTAAGTTGCGTTTCTTTGCGCGCAATATTAACAATAATGGCGCGGTGACAGGGCAGGGTAGCAACCCGAGCTGTGGTGTTTTTTGTATCGATACCAATGCAGTGATTAATAGTAATACGTGGTATTACGTTGCGTCAGTGGTTGATACCACTGCGAAAACTATAACCCTCTATGTGTATAACGCGAGTGGGGTATTACAGGCAAAAACTACCGGCGCCTATTCAGGCACTTGGACTGATGGCACAGGCACCGCCGCAATCGGTGGTGAATCCTCGGCCTCGTCAGAGGGGCAGCAAACCTCTTGGCATTTTTTGGGCAATATCGATGAGGTAAATATTTATTCTGGTGCGCTCACGCAAACGAGTATCGAAAGCCTTTTACCAAGCGTTCGTACCTGCCCAGCACCGGATCATTATGAATTAGTAATGTCGGCCAACAATCTGACGTGCTTGGGGGCGGATGTTACGGTGCGTGCCTGCGCAGATAGCGTATCGCCCTGTACCAATATCGACTATACCGTTAACAGCAATGTGACCCTTGCGACTAACGCAGGTTCGCTCACTACCACGACCTTGCCCTTAGTCTCTGGAAGCGCGACCGCTAAGTTGTTTTACCCCGCAGCCATCGATGGCGCAACAGCCGCAGTCACACTTTCAGGTGAGGCAACACTTGCCACTAATTCGCGTAAATGTTGTTTGGGCGGCACCTGCTCGGTGAGTAATAGCTGTACGACTACTTTTAAGGCTGCGGGTCTTATATTCCCCAATAGTGCAACCGGCACTAGCGATAACATTGCCAATCAAACCGCAGGGACGACTAGTGCGGCGGGTACGGCTTATGTGAGAGCTTTGCAAACTAATACAACCACAGGCGCTTGTATGGCGCGATTTACGTCGCCGCAAACGGTGAAAATGGCCTACAAATGCGTGAACCCCACTACTTGTATTGGCGGCCAAACGCTTACTTTAAATGGTGTTGGGGTACCAGCGAATGCTAATAGCGTTGCAACTAACTCGATTGTTTATGGCGATGTGAATTTGAATTTTGATGCTAACGGATCTGCCGGTATTCCTATAAATTATTCTGATGCTGGGCAGGTGCAGCTCTTAGCACAAATTATTAAAACTCAAACGGCCACTGATCCCGCTATTACGCTAACGGGCGATAGTAATTTATTTGTGGTCAAGCCTTATACGCTGTTCCCGAGCATAACTTCTAATCCTGCAACGAGTGCTACGGGTACAGGGTTCTTATCGGCAGGCACAAATTTCCAAGTTAAGGTAGAGGCAAGAAACTCAGTAGGAGCTCTTACGCCGAATTTTGGTAAAGAGGGAACGCCAGAGACAATTGATTTAAAAAATTTAGCACTTGTTTACCCCAGCGGTGGAACTGCTACAGCGCTTTCATTGGGTGCTGGCTTTACGGCGACTACGCCCGTAGGTACCTTCGTTAATAATACGGTGAGTTGGAAACAGGTAGGCAGTTTTACGGTTCAAGCGCGCTTGGCTGATAACGACTATTTGGGCGCAGGCGATTTGGCTAGTATTACCACCAGCCCAACAATAGGCCGAATTTACCCTGACCATTTTCGCTTGGTAAACCCAGTATTAGCGAACAAATGTGGCAGCTTTACCTATATGAGTCAGCCTATGAATATGACTTATATCTTGCAGGCTGAGGCTACCGATGGAACTGTCTTAAGTAATTATGGTGGCAATTACACAACTGTTTTACCTACCTATGTGGCTGAGAATGCGGATGCTGGGGTTAATGTAGGTTCTCGTTTCGCGCCGGGTGTTTCACCCACTTGGACTGCTGGAGTATTCAATCTTGCGAGTACAGCGGCTAGTTTTTCGCGGCAAACGCCCCTTTTCGCACCAGATGGCCCTTTTAGTGATTTAAAAATTGGCTTAGTGATGAATGACACGCTTGACCTCAGAAAACTGCAAGCCATGGATATGAATGCACTGACAACGGGTGTTTGTGGCGCTGCCTGTGATGCTAAGTTGGTCGGTTCTTCATTGAATATGCGCTATGGTCGTTTACGTTTAGACGATGCCTTCGGCCCCGAAACTCATCCGTTGTTGGTAAATTTTGCAACCGAGTATTGGACTGGTAATTACTTTGCAGTCAATGCGAATGATTCATGCACCCAAGTTCCTCGCACGGCCATTACTTATCCTGCGGGAGCTATATCTACCGATGCGAATCGCACAGTTAGCCTAACTGGCGGCTCGACTCAAGGAACTTATAGCACCATCAATTCAACCCACGTACTCTTTGGTGTTAGCTCACCCCCTGGTACGGCGGGCCAACAATTCACCTCGCCCAATGGAGGCACCGGCAGATTTGTGGTGGGTGTAAATTTAACAGATTTGCCTTGGCTGCGGTTTGATTGGAATCAGGATGGCGATTACTCTGATGTCAGCTTACCCAATGCTTCCTTTGAGTTCGGATCCTATCGCGGCAATGACCGCCTTATTTATTGGCGTGAACGTTTGCAGTAAGAACAGTAATCTGGAGTAGGCGCAGTATTCAGAAACATAAAATAAGTAAGCTCGTTATTCTTTGGGACAAAAAAACAAATGAATAAGATTGTTCCGTTTCGCCCCACTAAGTTTTGCCTGCAGCTAATAAAACCATGCAGCTACATTGGCTTATGGCTGAGTTTGTTTTTTGTTTTTAGCGCACAAGCGGCTACTTATAGTTTAACCAGCGGCAGCTATCCTCCCTGTAATACCAGTTGGAGCGTCAGTGGTACAACCTATACCTGCACAGGTAATGGTCGTGTCACCCTGGCCAGCGGAGATATATTAACTGCCAACACAGCCATTAATATCGTTGCAAATAATGGCTTTTCGCTAAATAACAACACTCTAGGTTCAGTCTCGGCCAATATTAATTTAACGTCTTCCTATGGAACCATTGTGTCTGTCGGCACCAATACTCTCTATGGGTTTTTACAGGGCGGCAGCGGGGCTATCACACTGGTTGGCAGTACGGTTTCTGGTGCAATTACCTCCAGCGCTAACATCAATTTAACTGGAGGTGGTGTTGCGGGTTTAGTGACTAGCACCAGCAACACTATCACCACGAATAACACTAATTTGTCGGGGGGTGCAAGAGCACAGTCGGGCATGAATATTAGTGGAGGTGTTCTCGCGGGCGCTTTCACCATGACATCAAATAACCCCGCTACCTTTACCAGCGTCATTATGACCAGTGGCAGTATTTCAGGCGCTAGTACAGTCAGTATTACCGGCAGTAAGTTGGGTTCATCCTCCTCTGCGGTATCTGTAACGTCTACCAGTGGTGCTGTAAGCCTCAGTTCAACGACGGTGTACGGCAATTTAACCGCCCCCAATTATTCAACTGTCAATGTTGCTTCTGGGAGCTTAGTTGCGGGCAATTGCGTGCCAAACTCCACTCCTGCTAACTCCTGTAATGCGGTTCCCGCCTGTACCACAGGTTTAGTGGGCGGCTTAGCTGGCAACTATTTTAGCAACATGACTTTAGCTGGTAGCCCTGCAGGTACTCGTATTGATAGCAGTGTTAACTTTGACTGGGGAACGGGTTCTGCGGGGGTTTCAGGTATAGGGGCAGACAGTTTCTCCGTGCGATGGAATGGATCTTTACGTGCGCCGACTACAGGGGCATATCAATTTCAAACGGAGTCTGACGATGGGGTGCGTTTGTGGGTTAATAATGTATTAGTAATTGATAACTGGGGTGACCATGCAGTAACCACCAATAACAGTTCCAGTGTTAATTTGGTCGCTGGCCAATCTTATCCTGTTAGGCTGGAGTTTTACGAAAATGGCGGCTCGGCTGTTATGAAATTGAATTGGAGCCAGCCAACTAACAGTGCCTTTACTGCG
>DAOORH010000022.1:16853-17981 GCA_035389145.1 Cellvibrio sp. | reverse complement strand
TAAGTTTTTACCAAAGTCTTTATTTTCGCCGCGTTGTAACTCTTCAATTTTAAAATGCGTTTGCGGCGTCATTAAATACGCGGGTAGAGATTTCCAATCGTCGGGCAATTCAGTTTGTTGTGGGTCAATAGTTTGCACGCCAGAAATTTGCACGCTGCGCAATTGTGGTTGCGCTGCAAATACCCAAATCTCTTCTTCGGGCCACAACATTTCTTTTTGTGAAGGCAGAACTGCATTCTTAATGGTTAAATCATTTAAGGGTGCGGTAGAAATACTGGTGAGTGTTAATTCCCAGGTGCCGGGTTTAACTTGAATGCGCAAGCTGCCGTCTTTTTCAATGCGTGCGGGGAGGGCGCTGGTAAAATCGGTGACGGTAAAGCCGGTAAGCAATAATTGCCCGAGTTGTAACTCGCGCTCTTTACCGCTGACTTCAAGTTGTAATTGGGTGGTTAGGCTAAGTGGAATTGAATCTTCAAGTTTACGAAACACGCGCACGTTAAACGTGTCTTGATGGGTTGCGGCCGTTTGCTTTTCGCTCGCCGCGAGCCAGAGTTGGTTGTTGTCTTCAATTGCAGGTGAGGCCACCATCTTGCCGTTTAAATGTAATTGCACTATGCCGGTTTGCGTGGGGATTTGCAGAGTACGTGGCATTTCGCTCCAGCGAATTTCACCACTGATCTCATGAGTGCCGACGGTTAAATACACTTCTGGAACATTGTTTTTATCGCGCACGGCGATGCTGGAATTTTTATCGTTCACGTTTTGTGGCCAGAAGCCGGCGTTCCCCGGCAGTGCTACCCAATCGCTTTTATAGACTTCAATATGTTGCGTAAAACGCGCGCCAGTTGCATTGGCATCAATGCGCAATTCAGAGGGCCAAGTGCAGGCGCGAGCGGCGTTGTTGTATAAGAAGGGGCAATTTAAATCTGGGTGTTTTTCCAATACCCAGGGTTTCCATTCTTCAAGCGATTTGGGTACTTCAACCGCAAGGCAATGTGCACAGGTGAGGATGATAAGCAAGCTGGCTATGCGCGCAATTAATTGGGACATACAAGTGTTCCTTTTTGTTATCGAGTGTGGAGGCGAGTATAGGGGTTACAGGGGGCTGGTGCGCAAGATAATAGGCGG
>DAOORH010000022.1:5329-16753 GCA_035389145.1 Cellvibrio sp. | reverse complement strand
AGTGTGGAGGCGAGTATAGGGGTTACAGGGGGCTGGTGCGCAAGATAATAGGCGGCGGTAGCTGAAGGAGTTGTGAATATTTGTAGAGTGTTTAACGCTAGCTATAAAAAACCGCGCTTTAAAGTTCCCCCTTTGAAAAGGGGGTTAGGGGGATTTAATACTGTAGGGACTTAATAAATCCCCCCAGCCCCCTTTTTCAAAGGGGGAGTTTGATCGTGCCTCAACGAAAAAATAGATCATGAAAAAGCCGCTAAAATTTAGCGGCTCTAATGAGTACTTATTTTACGGGACAGGCGACTTAAGACTTTTTTGGCGTTCTGGGCTTAATAGAATTATTCACTCTAGGCGCAGCCTTCGCTTTAGGCGCGTAGATTTTTTTCGCGGGTTCATTCACTGTTTTGCTGCCGCCACGGCGAACTTTCGCGGGGGCATCGGCGCGGCTTACGGGCTTTTTCGGTGCCGGTGCAGCTTTAACTTTGCGTTGATTCAGTGGTGGCGATTCAGTGACGTCAAAACCTTTCACGCGTACGCGTTTAATTTTGCTGCCGACTAAATCTTCAATCAGGGTAAGTTTGTATTCTTCCGCTGGGCATACCAATGAAATGGCGGTGCCTTTTAATCCTGCACGGCCTGTGCGGCCAATGCGGTGAACATAATCTTCGGTGAAGAAGGGCAAATTCAAATTCACCACAAAATCCAAACCTTGAATATCCAAACCGCGTGCGGCAACTTCGGTGGCAACCAATACTTGCAGTTTGCCGTCTTTAAAATCTTGCAGTGCGCGGCGGCGCGAACCTTGGGTTTTCTCGCTGTGAATAACGGCTGCATCCACGTTATCCAATTTGAGTGCGGCAATCAGTTTATCCGCTTCTTCGCGGGTGCTGCTAAAGGCCATCACTTGGTACCAGTTTTGGCTGCGCAAAAGGTGCACGAACAATTCATATTTGCGCGCGTCATCCACGGGATAAACCACATGGTCGATGGTTTCGGCCACGGCATTGCGTTTGGATACCGCCACAATCGTGGGCTTATTCATCGCCTGTTTGGACAAGTTAGTCACCAGCGGTGAGCTGGTCGCAGAGAAAAACAGGGTTTGATGTTTGCGCACAATCGCGCTGAGCAGTTTATGAATATCGTTCACAAAGCCCATATCCAACATGCGGTCGGCTTCATCCAGCACCGCAAATTCCACTTTGGCTAAATTGATATTGCCTAGCTCCACATGCTCAAGCAGTCGCCCCGGTGTCGCTACCAAAATATCCACGCCGTTGCGCAACTTGCTGGCTTGGCTGGTGACTTTTACGCCGCCATACACAGTCGCTACTTTAAACGGCAAAAACTGGGCAAGCGCCTGAATACTTTCAGCAACCTGTTGTACCAGTTCGCGGGTAGGTGCGAGCACCAGCATGCGGGTATTTAAGGCTTCTGGCGTTTTGGGCTTATCGACCATCTGCTGCAGTATCGGCAAGGCATAAGCGCAGGTTTTACCCGTGCCGGTTTGGGCGGTAGCGAGCAAATCGCTGCCGCGCCGAGCGATAGGAATAGCCTGCTGCTGAATGGGGGTCATCTGCTGATAACCGATCACTTTAATGGCGTGCAGTAATTCTGGGGCAAGGCCGAGGGAGGCAAAATTCATAATCATTTAACTAAACAAAAAATAGGGTTGGCAGTATAACAGCTTGCGGCTTGGGTATTTTGATTGCTTTTGGGCGTGTAGAATCGCGGACAAATTAAAGATAACCAGAGATTTCTATGCCGTTTTCAACCACATTGTCGCCCGAGCTTGCCAATAGCCTCGACCAAATTGCCGATGCCTACACGCCGCTGTTACTGGTGATTGCCTTGCTGGATTTGGTGCTGAGATGGCGCGATGGCGACAAGTTGCATAGTTTGAAATTAAGTTATGCCGTTGCGGTGGTTTACGGGTGGATGTTTACCGATAACCGCTTTCAGCTATGGCACAGCCTGGGGTTGGATTATTCCACTCATACCGCTGCCTCCTTGGCTTTGGTGATATGCATTGCGGTGCGCAAACGCTTAGCCGTAAAAATAGTGCTTGGGAGTTCGCTGGTTTTATACGGGTGTTTGATGAGTCTTTTGAGTTACCACTCTTGGCCAGATATGCTCGCTACGGCGGCGATAATCGCATTATGCATATTGCCTGTGATGATGTTGCGAACTCGGTTTGCGCAAAGGCTTTGGTCAACGCCTTAGCAGGCCTTTGAATAGACAGAAAAAGCCTAAAAAACAACCATTAAAGCCTTGAATGCGCGCGAGCATCGGGTGTATTTATGGTATTCTGCGCGCCTTTTTACGTACTACCTCCCTTTTATTTGGATTCAGTTCTTTCTTCTTTTCTAGAGATTCATATGGCAGTAAAACCCGTTTATCGCGTTATTTTCCTCAACCAAAGCCAAGTCTATGAGCTGTTTGCCAGCGCTATTTACCAAAGCGAAATGTATGGCTTTATTGAAGTGGAAGAGTTTGTGTTTGGCGAGCGCAGCCAAGTATTAATTGATCCTGCGGAAGAAAAGCTTAAGCAAGAGTTCGCTGGTGTAAAGCGCTCTTATATCCCTATGCATGCCATAGTGCGTATCGACGAAGTTGAAAAAGAAGGCCCCGCAAAAATCAGCGAAGTTAAAGGCGGCGATTTTAAAGGAAGCGGCAGCGATAAGATTGCTCAGTTCCCCTTTGGCGGTTTTGTGCCTAACCCCAATCTAGGCGAATGATAAACGCTGCTTACAGACTAGCTCTCAAGGCTACTTGAGAGCTTTTACAATTTCCCTCTAAGCCCCTTCTAAAATTCCCGCTACACTTGTTAGATCATTCATAACTATAACAACTCCTATGTCGCAATCTCTTATCCTCGCCATAGACCAAGGCGGCCAAAGTTCGCGTGTCGCTATTTACACGCTTGCGGGCGAGTGCCTACACAGTTTTTCGGCTGCCTGTATTACAACCCATGAATTTGTTGATGGTGTAGAACATATTGAGCAAAGCCCGCGCGATATTTTGTTGGGCATAAAAGCCTGCATAGAAAAAATCACGGCAGTTTTGGGCGATGAAGTAAAAAATATTGTCGCGGCGGGATTTGCAGGGCAGGGTTCGTCGCTCTTGTGTTGGGATAATCAAACCGGTGAAGCCCTGTCGCCGGTATTGAGTTGGCAGGATATTCGCGGCAATAATTATTTGGGCAATTGCTCGCTCACACATTTGCAAGCGCAGAAAATTACTGGCTTACGCGTTTTACCCCATTACGGTGCCAGTAAAATACGCTGGTGTTTAGATAACAATCCGTTAGTTGCCAGCGCCTTTAATAATAACTCACTCGGCGTCAGCTCCCTCAAAATAGGCCCCATTGTCAGTTATATTTTTTGGCATTTGTTAAATACAGATTTGGTTGATCCCGGTCACGCGCAGCGCACGCTTTTGTGGAATCTTCAAACAAATGATTGGGATGATTCGTTACTAAGATTATTTAATATCCCCCGCGAACTTTTACCGCAATGCCAGTATCACAACAGTCATTTTGGTAATTTAGCTTTAGGTGAAACTAAAGTTCCGTTTACGGCTAGCGCACGCGATCAAGGCGCATCGCTCTTTGCGCGTGGCCTGCCAGATAAAAATGCTTGTTACATTAATATAGGTACTGGTGCATTTATTCAGCGATTAAGTGAAGATTTGCACGCGCCAGAAGGTTTATTAGTTAGCCCATTATGGATTCCAGAGAATAGCGACGCTAAACGATATTACTGCTGGGAAGCCACCGTCAATGGCGCAGCAGCGGCGATAAGTTTTTTGCAAGAACACACCGGCATGCAAATTACACCTGCTGAAATTAATAAAGCCTTGGAGCTTAACCCACAGAAAGAATGTTATTTTTTAAATGCGGTGGGCGGCTTAAGCGCGCCTTATTGGCGAACTGATTTGCAATCGCAATTCTGTGAAAAACTTTCTGCCGATGAAAAAATTCTTGCGTGGTTAGAATCCATAATTTTTCAAATTGCCGTTAATGTTCGTTTAATGGATGAATTAGGCCGCGCGCAAAAAATTTATATCAGTGGCGGTTTCAGTAAAGCAGATACCCTCTGTCAAAAACTGGCCGATTTGCTGCAAATTCCCGTTCATCGCAGTGAAAATACTGATGCAACTTTACAGGGAATCGCCTGTATGGCCGCCGCTATTCCGGACGCGTGGGAATACATTGCGCAGGACGATATTTTTCAACCTCAATCAAACCCATCGCTTATAAATGCGTTCGATATGTGGCAAAACGCTATGAGCCGCTGGCTTAGTACAAAATAATCAAAATAATAGAAAAATTAGTTATTTAATTTATATTAAACTCAGCTAAACTTGAGCGATCTTCCGGTTGGACTCTACTGATGAAATATGATCTCGTCGTGATAGGAGCAGGTATTCAGGGCGCGGGAGTCGCCCAAGCAGCAGCGGCAGCAGGTTATACCGTATTAGTGTTGGAGCAGTCTTCACCCGCGGCGGGCACGTCCAGTAAGTCTTCAAAATTAATTCATGGTGGTTTACGTTATCTTGAGAGCGGCCAATTTGGTTTGGTGCGCGAGAGCTTGCGTGAGCGCGCCATTTTACTCAGGCTTGCGCCAGATTTGGTCAAGCTGCAATCCTTACACATCCCCGTTTATAAAAATGCCAAACGCAGCCCCAGCACTATTCGCGCGGGCTTGAGCCTCTATTCGTTGTTGTCCGGTTTTGATTCCAATGCCATGTTTCGCAGTTTGCCCAAATCGGAATGGGGTAATTTGGATGATCTAAAGCTCAATGATTTAGAAGCGGTATTTCGCTATTCCGAAGCTCAAACCGATGATGCCGCCCTTACGCGCGCAGTACTTCACTCCGCTATGGAGCTAGGTGCAGATTGTGAAATTCCCGGCTGTTTTGTAAAAGCCCACATCAACACACAATCTTGCTTGGTGGAGTATGAAAGCGAGTACGGCTTTAAAACCGCCAGTTGTCGTGTATTGGTCAATTGTGCCGGGCCTTGGGTGAGCGATGTGGTTTCAGGCATTGAACCCGATATGTATTTGCCCAAAGTCGATTTGGTGCAAGGCAGTCATTTAATCTTACCGCCGCTACTGCAACACTATTTCTACTTAGAAGCCCCGCAAGATAAACGCGCTGTATTCGCGCTGCCGTGGCAGGGCAAGTTGATGATAGGCACCACCGAAAAAATTCACTACGGCGCACCTGAAAAAGCTCAGTGTTCCATTGAAGAGCGCGATTACCTCTTGGAGGTTTTGCAGCATTACTTCCCTCAGCTAGACATCGACATGAATCAGGTAGACAGCTTCGCTGGCCTACGGGTATTACCACGCAGTGACAAATCGGCGTTTTCACGCACTCGCGAAGTTCTGTTTGAGGTGGACAATGAAGCCCGCCCTCGGTTTATTTCAGTCATGGGCGGCAAACTCACCACCTATCGCGCCACGGCGCTAATGGCTTTGGCGAAAGTAAAATCCTCCCTCCCTACCAAAGAGCGAATTGCCGATACCAGCCAGATTCCCCTCTCGCCCGTAGATTGGCATTAAGAGCATTGGCATTAATTCACGCGAAACTGATAAAAATCATTGGTGCTGCCAGCATCTGCCGTTAAAATGCCCCCACTCCATCTCGGTAGTCTTTTCTAGGCTGCCTTCTGTCCACCCTCAGCTTTAAGGACTCACTGTGAACTTTACTGGCGCTCACATTCTCTCCATCAAACAATTTGAACGCGCTGATATTAAGCGAATCTTTGACGTGGCCGATGCCATGGAGCCCTATGCGCTGCGCAAAAAAGTTACGCGCGTTTTAGAGGGTGCCATTTTAGGCAATATGTTTTTTGAGCCGAGCACACGCACACGCGTAAGCTTTGGCGCCGCCTTTAACTTGCTGGGCGGCAATGTGCGCGAAACTACCGGTTTTGAGAGTTCATCTATCACCAAAGGTGAATCGCTGTACGACACCGCGCGCGTACTCTCTGGTTATAGCGATGTGATTTGTATGCGTCACCCTGCCGGTGGTTCAGTGGCGGAGTTTGCCGAAGGCAGCCGCGTGCCAGTGATTAATGGCGGCGATGGCCCCAACGAACACCCCACCCAAGCGCTGTTAGATTTGTACACCATTCGCAAAGAAATGCGCTCCAAAGGGCGCGGCTTAGACGGCTTGCGCATTGCGATGATTGGCGATTTAAAACATGGCCGTACGGTACATTCGCTGTGCAAATTGGTGAGTTTATTTAGCGATATTCAACTCACACTTATATCGCCCAAAGAATTGGCCATGCCGGAATATATTGTTGAAGAATTGCGCATGGCGGGCAATAAAGTCACCGTGACCGACGATTTGATGCACAGCATTTCCGATATCGATATTGCCTATTCCACGCGTATTCAAGAAGAGCGCTTTAGCAATAAAGAAGAAGCGGATATGTATCGCGGCCGCTATAGATTAAATCAACGCATTTACACCGAACACTGCCAACCCAACACCGTAATAATGCACCCGCTGCCACGCGATTCCCGCGAAGAAGCCAACGAGCTAGACAACGACCTAAACGCAAACCCCAACCTCGCGATTTTCCGCCAAGCGGATAACGGCGTGTTGGTGCGCATGGCATTGTTTGCGTTAGTGTTAAACGTTGCAGATCAAGTGGATAAATACGCGCGTGAAGTGAATTGGCATAGCTCGTTGCGTGGTTGATTTAATCGTGTTTGTATTGATCTGAAAAACGCCGCAGAGGTTAAACCTTGCGGCGTTTTTTTTATGAGGTTGTTGCGATAGATAAGTGAATTCTATGCGTAGCTAACTTATGATTGTGGCCGATAAAAAAGCAAATCCCCCTAACCCCCTTTTTCAAAGGGGGGATTAGAGAGCAGTTTTAAAATTATTTTTCCCCATGCTGCAAGTTGGCGGTTTCTTTTTCAGAGAAGGGATTAGATTACAGTTTCGAGATTATCTGATTCCATGTTACAAGCTGACTCCCCCTTTGAAAAAGGGGGTTGGGGGGATTTAAAAACCAAAAAATTTCCACAAAATTAAAATTCAGAATTTACCTGGTTCCCAAGCTCCAGCTTGGGAATTCAGATTGGCGCTACCAAGCAGGAGCTTGGGAGCGAGAAAAATATTCAGAGCTTCGCGGCTAAAGCCGCTCCTACGACTAATCCAGATCGGAACGCCTCAATGACAAACATAATAATTTACGCCATGGGCACCGGCGGTGATATTGACCCTATGGTGGGTGTTGGAATCGAGTTGCAGCGGCGGGGTCATGCAGTTACGTTTTTATCCAACGATTATTTTAAACCGAGGATTGTGGCGGCTGGTTTAGAGTTTGTTTCGGTGGGTACGCTTGAGCAATATCATAAGGGCAATAGCGCAGAAGCGTGGGAGCCTAGGAATCACACGGATAATTTTGAACACTATCACGCCCCTGCGTTTGAGCCTGCATTTGAGTATGTTAAAAATCTAGCGGATAAAAACGTATTGGTGTTGGCGTTGGGCGAAGAGAATGGTGCACGGGTAGCCGCCGAGAAATTCAATATTCCGTTTGTTAAAGTTATTTTATCGCCCAACATAGTATTTTCTGCTTACAGCCCGCCTGCGCCCATGAGTTGGGCAATTCCTAAGTATATTCCGCGTTTTATGGTGCGCTTTTTGCTGCGGCGTAATCGCAAAACTAGATTTAAGGTTTTCTGCAAAGCGCCGCATACCGCCGAGTACATTGCAACGCGCGATCGTCTTGAGTGTCCCTTAATATTTCAAACAGAATCCAAAGCAATATTGCAAATTGGTTTTTTCCCAGAGTGGTTTGGCATGCGCGCGAAAGATTGGCCGGTTGAATTAAAACTGGTGGGTTTCCCTTTGCAAAATCGTGCCAGCGAAAATATGCGGCGCGAGTTGGATGCGTTTATTGCACAGCAAGGAGCACCGCTTATTTTTACTACCGGCACAGGCGTGAAAGATGTTGCGGAACTGTTTGAAGAAGGGCGAAAAATTTGCGAGCAATTGCAAGTGCCGGGGTTATTTGTGGGTGGCAATACAGGTGCAGAATTGTTGCAGGGTTCTGCTTTGTGTATGCATATGGATTACATGGATTTTGAATACGCGCTGCCAAAATGTTTGGCGATTATTCATCACGGTGGAATGGGTACAACGGCGCAGGCGATTAAAGCGGGTATTCCGCAGTTGATTCGCCCATTGAAATACGACCAACCGGATAATGCTGAGCGCGTTTATAAATTGGGCTTGGGCACCTATGTAATGCCAGAGAAATTTAAGGTGGAGGAGGTTGCGCCCATAATTGGCAATATGTTGCAGAAAGCCAAAAATTCTAAAGCGCTAAAACACTATGCGGCGGATGTTAACAACAGCAGTGCGATTATGAATGCGTGTGATTTGATTGAGCGGGTGGGTAAAACTGTAGGGATAAAATAAACACATCTAACCGGAATGGTGTGTTCACTTAAGAAGGGAATCGTCATCTTCGCGCAGCGGAGATCCAGCTGTTAACCGGCTTCAATCAAGAGCTGGATCTCCGCAAGCGAAGATGACGACTCCCCACTTAAACATTATTCACATCAAACCGAGGGACTTGCAGTGCACTCCTGAATAAGCGAGTGCAATCGAGACTTAAAGATTACAAGTGCCTTCCGGATCAAGATAATAGGCAGCTTTTTTGCCTTTAAATGTATAAAGACCTAACAAATGAAACATCCAAGTGCCTTTGCGTTCCGTTGCAACCTCGAGCGGTTTATCGAATAAATCCTCTGCAATAAAATCAATACTTGCTCTGTCGTAAGGTGGGGCAAACATACTTGGGCCGATTGAGTCATTCATGGGATAAGAGGTAAATAAGCAACTATTAATTTTATCGCACTTGGTATCGTCAGCTACAACAAAGGTAATAGTATCGCCAGCTGTAAATTCGTCAGGCATTTTGTTGGTTGGTAGGGGTTCCTTGGTTGTTAAGTTGGTTACCTGAAAATCGGCATTAGTCACTACTGATTTCTTGGGTTGCGTGTTAAATAAAACAGCAAAACTATAATTGGCCATCACTTCTTCCTTCCTGATAGTTAGGTTTTTCTTGCAGGTTAAGTTTTTAAAAAGTTACGTTAATTAAAAGCACCACTTGTGCGACGTAGAGTCAACAAATCTGGCTCTGCTTGAATTAGTCTCAACGGATAACCGAGTTCGACTGCTTTTGTTAGCGTTGCAACAGCGTTTTCCCGCTTACCTAGCAATTCATAAGCTAAACCAGCACGGAAATGAACATTAGCATTTTTTGGCGCGAGTTCAATTACACGCGCTAACAGCGGTTCTGCTTTTGCGCGATCACCCAATCGTGCCGAATACAAACCCATTCGTGACATAAGCGTGACATCATCTTTTCTGCGTTCTAAAAGAGGTGTTAGTAAATCACGCGCTTTACTGTAGGCTTTTTTCGCTTCAGCTTCGCGCCCAGGAATCCAAAGTAAAGCATCGGCCAAATTCGCCCAAGCGAGGTGGCTATTGGGGTTGCCTTTAGTGGGTGATACTGCCGCTTCAAACGAGGCCGCAGCGCCGACATAATCACCTTTATTGAACAATCCTGTGCCAAGGTTTCCGTGCAGCGCTTCACTGGAGCGTATTTGCAGCCCTTGCTGCAAAACTTGCATGGCCTCATCTGTACGGTTTTGGCGTTCTAGTGCCAAATTGAGGCCGGTATAGCTTGTAACAGCATCCGGTTGTAATTTAATACTCAACCGGAATGCCTCTTCTGATTTTGTGTAGTTGTTTTGAATCAAGTAGATAATGCCTAATGCATCTGCAAAGTATCGCTCTTGAGGAAACCGTTCTAAGCCTTGCGTTGCCAGTTCTATAGCCTCGCTATACTGCTGTGCCGAGCGTAGTGCATACACTTTGCCGCGCCAAGCAAAAATATTCGTAGGTTCAAGCGAGAGCGCTTGTTCAAATGCAGCAAAGGCTTTGTCGTGCTCGGCTTTAATGGTAAATACTCGGCCTAATGCGACATGAACCAACGCGAGCTGAGGGTTTAATATTAATGCTTGTTGCGCACTGGCATTCGCTTTTTGCGCCCAAATGGGGTCTTCACTATCACTGTTATAACGATCGCTGTATACCAACGATAAGCCTGCAACAGCAGCTGCATTGTCTGGCGTGTGCGAAAGAATCGTGTTAAAGCTTTTTTCTGCCGCTTCCAAACTGCCCGGTCTATCAAACAGTTTGAGCGCTTCAATCCCTTTATTAAATTCCCGCGATTGTGAGTAAGGTTCTAGTGACTCGCTTGCCGCAAGGTTGTCGCTGTCAGTTGGTAATTGCAGTTTCCAAATCAAACCGCCAGCAAGTATCGCGACCGTAATGCCAATAAACGCTAGGGTAATGCTGTTGTCACGAATAAAGCTTTTTGGGCGTGCAGCAGGAAGTGCGGATTTTTTTACAATCTGAGTATCAAACGTGGGGTGCTCTTGGGTGTACCCGCTGCTTGTTTTGCGTTTATAAAGGCCAGAGTTTTCTGTGGTGGTGTGCGGCAGTATTTGGGTGGTGTTGCTTGAGTCTTCTGGGTTTGCTGCCATTTGCAAATACAGCTTTTCACACTGCACCGCTACCCAATGGGTGCTGTCTGGGCGGTTATCGGGGTTTTTGCTGAGCAATAGCCCGAGCAGCTCTACCGCTTCTGGCAGTAAATCTGGGTTCTTTTTAAAGGGCGAAATGGCGGGGTGAGAAATAATGCGCTGCATAAGTTGCAGCTTGTTTTCGGTATCGCCAAAAGGATGCGCACCGCATAAAAGCTGATAGGCCAAAATACCAAAAGAAAATAAATCGCTGCGGTAATCTAATTCTTCGCCCATGGCTTGCTCGGGCGACATGGAGCCGTAGCTTCCGGTTACGTGATCGGTCAGTGTGCCGCTAAAGTCTTGAGACTTTGCGATACCGAGGTCAGTAATTTTGGCGAGCTTGTGTTTGTTGATTAAGATATTTTCCGCTTTTAAATCGCGGTGAATAATACCGGCGTCGTGCGCTATGGCTAAACCCTGTGCAATTTGTGCCAGCCACTGCATACGCTGCGCGTTGGAGGCTATGTGCTCGCGCAAATGTTGCTGCAGGTTTTGCCCGTCTACAAATTCCATCACCAGCGCGAGTTGTCCATCGCTTTCGATATAGTCGTAAATCTGAACAATATTGGGGTGGTTGAGCTTGGCAAGGAGCAGGGCTTCGCGTTTAAAGCGTTCGCGGTAGTGAGGTTCAATCAGTTCGGTGCGCAAACATTTAATCGCCACTTGGCGGTCTAAACGGGAATCGCGCGCAAGGTAAACCAACCCCATTCCGCCGCGGCCTATGCTGCTGAGGATGGTGTAGTGACCTAGTTGGGTTAATTCCCCAAGTTGTAGCGGCGATTGCGTCATTCAGTCTTCT
>DAOORH010000022.1:1359-5229 GCA_035389145.1 Cellvibrio sp. | reverse complement strand
CTCCACCTTTATAAATTTTAAATTTGTCGCAGCCAAAACGGATTTTACCGCCGCGCCTTTCCACCAAGTTCTGCAAGCCTAGTAGGGTGGGCAGGGCATCGGCAATTTGCTTGCGCAGGCGAAAAATATAAATGTTCATGTGGGTGTTATCTAACCCCAGCTCGCCGGCGAGTATATCCGTATACACCCAACCTTGGTTAATGCTCTCTAAACCGAGTGCGGCATCATCCGCACGGTGGCGAGCCAATTGTGCCAAGAGGTAATGATGATTGCGTATCGCCAAATCCACTTTTTGTTGGTTGCCTACCAGCTCTAGCTGAGTCGTTTCTTCATCCAAGCTTAGCTTGAACACAAACTCCATATCATTAAGTTGTTGCAAATTTACGCTATGGGCTTCGGTGGGGCCGTATATTTGTGCGCGTATCAACTGCCAATGCACATTGCCTATTTGCACTAAATCGCCATTATTAACGGCGTAGGTTAAATGCTCTTGCTGCTCGTTAAGTGTTTCTACTTGCCATTCTTGTTTTTGCTCATCGAAATAGAGCGCAAGTTCGGGGTTATAGGCATCGGGTAATAAATGGTAGCGCGCTAAATAAATCGGCTGCGGCAAGCTGCCGTCCGCAATCTCCAGCGGCCAAAGCATATCGGCGGGTGGGCTTAGGTCTATCACCTTAAAACCGGGGTCGCTGAGTTCTGCAAAATGCAGCTCATCGTTTACGCCTAAGGGAATGGCTTCGCCCGCAGCCAGATTAACGGTATTCAACCAAGTGCCGTTCAGCCCCAAATTTTTAATACGCCACTCGCTGCCTGTCCATTCAATGGCGGCGTGGAGTTTGGATACATAGGGTTTATCGATATGGGTATCAACAGAATTCGCCAAGCGGCCAAAGGTATGGTGCGGCGCCAGGGGGACATAGGTTTGCGTTGCGATGTCTAAAATATAAGCCATAAAAAATCAATACACAGGGTTAGTGTTCCGCTCTTAAATTCCCTGTTTATGGTTTCCACATGTGCCCAAAAGGTGCCGTGTAATAGCGTGTAATGGGCAAGTCACTGAATAGGTCATAGAGTGCCACAGTCTAGACAAGGTTTCACCCGTTTATAAAGATGAATCGCGCTTTCATGTGCGTATTGGGGTGAAGTTTGTGTCCTAAAGGAGCTGAGCCAATGATGTCAATTTTCCAATCGCCTAAATCCAATAAACCCGTGGCCAAAGCCGTCTACGCGTTTGATGAGCAATCGGGTTCGAAATGGGTTCCGCTCAATAAGAGTTTTATTACGCTCGCCAAAATTATCTTGCAAGCGGCGGCTGAGCGCATTGGCGTTAAAGGCGTAGCCGTTACTTTGCGCTGTATTACCCACCAAGGTTATCGCCATTTACTGTTATGTGGCGATCAGCCCAACGACACCAACAGTGCATTTGGCGCAGTGGAAGAATTTATTATCTCCAATGAAGATTCATTAACGCCCTTGAATGAGCGTTTCAGTCACTTGGACACTGTGTCTGTTTCTATGGATTACCAAGGTCAGCGTTTGGGTTATTTATTAGCCACCTTGCCAGATGCCGATTTTAAAGAGCAAGCCATGCGCCGCCCACCCCGCGTAATTGAGAGCGAGTTACAAGTGGTTGCCAGTGAGCTGGGTTCAATTATTACCCGCTACCAAACCCGCTACCGCGCCATTTTTATTTATGGCGACCAAAGTTATTGGGTTGGCAACAGCGCTGCCTTGCGCCAGTTGGATAAACGCATTGAGCAATTACGCGATGTCACCAAACCGATTTTAATTCGCGGCAATAAAGGCACAGGCAAAACCATTGCGGCGCGCAGTATTCATTGTTCGCGTCACCAAGGTATTTTGCCGTTTATTGAATCGTCTTGTAATGAATGGCAAGAAGGCGCTGCCGCCAGTATTTTGCAGGCACTTTATGCCTACGCTAAAGGCGGCACTTTGTACTTGCGCAATGTGGATTGTTTGTCTGGCAACAACTTGGAAATTTTGCAGCATTTTTGGGAAAGCATAAAAAAGGATTTGGCGGTGAAAGGACCAGAGGAGTCAGCGGGGATTATTTTCTCTGTGAGCCGTAAGCATTACTCCAATGCTTATGATTTGAACGAGTGGTTAAAGGAAAACACTGTTGAGTTACCCCTGCCGGATTTGGCAGACCGTCGTGAAGATTTGCGCGATTTAGTAAACTTTTTTATAAACGAGTACACACTTTCCGTTGAATTTGATTTTACCGAGCATGCGTGGCGATTGTTAGAAGCCTTTAGCTGGCGTGAAAACGTGGAGCAGCTAAAGCGCGTTATACAGAAGGTGGCATTGGTTGCTGAAGAGCCGCTAGTGACTGTGAGTTTATTGGAGCCATTGCTAAGGGATTAGTAGGAGCATACTAAACGCCGCGTCAGGATGATGCGGCGTTTTTTTATCAGCGTATTGCACGCTTTTAAGATTTTGTTTTCACCGGATATTTTCTGATAACCACATCTGTTTGTGGGTAAGGAATGGTGATACCGCTTTCATCAAACGCAAGTTTAATTTTTTCATTAAGTTCAAACTTCACCGGCCAAAAATCTTCTGTTTTCACCCAAGGGCGCACAACAATATTAACGCTGCTGGCGGCAAGTTCACCCACTGCAATAATTGTCTCTGGGTCTTTTAGTACGCGAACTTCTTCTGCAATAACCTTTGTAATAATCTCTTTGGCTAAACGCAGATCATCGTCATAACTCACTGAAAAAATCATATCGATACGACGCGTTTGGCGCGATGAGTAGTTAATAATATTGCTGCTGTAAATGGCGCCGTTAGGAATAATCACTTCTTTGTTGTCGCCCGTGTAAAGCTTGGTAGAAAAAATCCCGATAGTTTCAATAATCCCGGAAGTGCCCGCCGTTTCTACAAAATCCCCCGCCTTAAACGGGCGAAAAATTAACAACATAAAACCTGCGGCAAAATTTTGCAGCGAACCTTGCAGTGCAAGCCCAATCGCAAGACCCGCTGCGCCCAGCATAGCGATGAGAGAGTTGGTGTTAACGCCCAGGTGATCTAATGCGGCAACGAGTACAACAACCAATAATAGAGCGCGCACTACCGAACCGAGAAAATCGATAAGAATTCGATCCAGCTTGGTATGGGACAAGACTTTTTCTAGCGCACGGCTAATAACTTTGGCAACGATTTGGCCGACTATAAAAATAGTTAAAGCAACCCCAACCTTCAACGACCAAGGCAGAATGTGTAATTCAAAAAACTTTATAAGTTGAGCTTCTTCAAACATGGTTTTCTCTGCTGTAAGTAAGTTCTTTTCTTTCTCGCTCCCAAGCTCCAGCTTGGTAGCGCCAATCTGAATTCCCAAATTACGCTCCCAAGTTTCAAAAGAAGGGAGTCAGCTCCTCCCTCTTTTCAAGGGGGAGGTTGGGAGGGGGTTTCTTTTATCCTTATATATAACTAAGCAATCTGCCCCGTAGTGCGCACGCGCTTACCGCCTTTTACAATTTCTTTCTTTTCTGCTCTCGCCGCTTTCTCTTTCATGCGGTTATCAATATAGTTTTTCCCAGCGATTAAAAATCCCGCCACAATAAATGCGCCGGGCGGCAAAAGCGCGAGAATCATACCGGGGTAATTATTACCCAATACATTCAACGTCCAATTGCTGGCCATATCGCCAAACAATAATTGCATATTGCTAAAAATCATCCCCGTGCCCAGCACCTCGCGAATCGCACCTATGCATACAATAACAAGCATAAAACCTAAGCCCATCATAAAACCATCTACCGCGGCAGGTAGAATTTTGTTCTTGCTGGCAAAAGCTTCGGCGCGGCCAAGTACGGCGCAGTTGGTCACAATCAGCGGAATAAAAAT
>DAOORH010000022.1:0-1259 GCA_035389145.1 Cellvibrio sp. | reverse complement strand
CCAAAATCCATTGATGCTTTTTCAAATCAATTTTATCGCCCAGCCCCGGTGTTTCTTTGTGGTCTACCACGCGTACACCTGCAATTGTTCCATCGGCATTAATACCCACAATCATGCGAATATCGCCGCTGTAACCATCGGGCGCGGTGGCGGGAATAATTACCGCAATGGTTTCATTGGTATGACGTGCTACATAAATATCGCCGCCGCTTTTTAAACCTAAACCCGCCCACGCGGATTCCGGTACTTGAATGGTCTCGCTCAATAAATCATTGTTGTGACGTGTGCGCGGCACTATTTCAAACAGTGCTTTTTGTTGCGCAGCGCGCTCAGCGTTGGCGATGCGCTCTTTGGTAAAGTCTGCAGTAAAAGCGAGCAGGGCGGTGGTGACTAAGGCGAAGGTGCCGAGCAGCAAACTGTTTTTTCGGATAGATGAAAAAATCACTTGTTTGCCTCCTTATCTTTTGCAATCACGACACGCGCTTTGTTGTGCCCGTAAGTGCGCGGAGTGGTGTAGTAATCAATAAAAGGTGCAGCGAAATTTAAGAACAATACTGCGAAGGCAACGCCATCGGGATAGCCCTTGCCCCATACGCGAATCACATAAATCAAAACACCAATGGCGGCGCCATAAATAATACGGCCTTTTTTGCTCACAGCAGATGTTACTGGGTCAGTCACAATAAAAAATGCGCCCAGCATAGTTGCGCCAGAGAGCAAATGGAAAAGCGGTGAGCCGCCACTGTTTGAACTACCGTTGTCGTAAAAAATTGCCGCCATAAGGGCGAGCGCAATTAACATCGAAATAGGTGCGTGCCACGTAAAAATGCGTTTGTAGAGCAAAAATAATCCGCCGATTAAAAATGCAATATTTACCCACTCCCAAGCTGCGCTGGCGAAGTAGCCACTTTTTAATAACGGCTCGCTTTTGTAAATTTCTTCTAGCGCGAGCGATGAGTTTTGTTTCATCACATCTAACACTGTGGCAGAGGCGTAGCCATCGATCATTTGTCCGCCAAAGATTTTATTAAGCGCTTCGCTAAGGCTGACCGCGTGCGCGCCATCTAGCGTTACCGGCGTTGCCCATTGCGTCATAGGTATTGGAAATGACACCAGCAAAATCACATAGGCAACCATCGCAGGATTGAATGGATTTAAACCCATGCCGCCGTAGAGTTGTTTGGCCAACACAATCGCACAGAAACTACCCACCACCACCAACCACCAAGGGCAGTAGGGCGGCAATGACAAGGCCAATA